>CAJUAE010000032.1 GCA_910583965.1 uncultured Lachnospiraceae bacterium | reverse complement strand
ATTTATAATCAGGTAAACATAAATTAAAAATCAAACTTGTCGGCAAAATATGCATCCAACTCGTCAATCGCAATGCGCACCTGTTCCATAGAGTCGCGGAAACGCACAGTTACTGCATTGTCTTGCTCTGACTCAAAATCATAAGTCACACAGAATGGTGTACCAATCTCATCCTGACGACGGTATCTCTTACCAATATTTCCCCTATCATCAAACTCACAATTATATTTTTTAGAGAGCTGTGTAAAAATCTTCTCCGCGCCTTCATTTAACTTCTTGCTAAGCGGAAGCACACCAATTTTGACTGGTGCAATCGCAGGATGAAAATGAAGTACCGTTCGCACATCACCCTCACCAATTTCCTCCTCGTCATATGCTGCACAGAGAAAAGCAAGTACCACGCGGTCTGCACCAAGCGATGGCTCGATAACATATGGTATGTATCTTTCTTTCTTCTCGTCATCAAAGTAGGACATATCCTGTCCAGAAGTATTCTGATGCTGTGTCAAATCATAGTCTGTTCTATCCGCAATACCCCAAAGTTCTCCCCAACCAATAGACGGGAACAAATATTCGATATCCGTTGTTCCCTTTGAGTAAAAACACAATTCCTCTGGTGCATGATCACGCAGACGCATCTCATCTTCCTTGATACCAAGATTTATAAGCCAATCGCGGCAGAAAGCTCTCCAATATTGAAACCATTCAAGGTCTGTGCCTGGTTCACAGAAAAACTCAAGCTCCATCTGCTCAAACTCTCTTGTTCGGAATGTAAAGTTACATGGAGTAATCTCATTGCGAAACGATTTTCCAATCTGACCAATGCCAAAAGGAATCTTCTTTCTGGAAGTTCTCTGTACATTCTTAAAGTTTACAAAAATACCTTGTGCAGTCTCAGGTCTTAAATAAACCGTATTTTTAGAGTCTTCTGTCACGCCCTGAAATGTTTTAAACATCAAATTAAACTGTCTAATATCAGTAAAATTATGCTTGCCACAAGTCGGGCAAAGAATATTTTTCTCGTCGATAAAATTCTTCATTTCTTCCTGCGAAAAAGCATCAATTGGCTTCTCTAAAGAAATATGATTCTCACTTGTATAATCTTCAATCAGCTTGTCAGCACGAAAACGCTCATGACACTCTTTGCAATCCATCAGAGGATCAGAAAATCCGCCGAGATGCCCAGATGCTACCCATGTCTGCGGATTCATTAAAATCGCACAATCCACGCCTACATTATATGGGTTTTCCATAATAAATTTCTGCCACCATGCACGTTTTACATTATTTTTTAATTCAACGCCAAGGTTTCCGTAATCCCATGTATTGGCAAGTCCTCCATAAATCTCTGAACCAGGATATACAAATCCTCTGCTTTTTGATAAAGCTACAATTTTGTCCAATGTCTTTTCCATCTCACGTTCTCCTAACCTCATTATATTTTTGTCTTACCGTTACTATGCACGACCAAAAAGCCACTCACAGTAACGTCTTACAGCTTGTCCTCTATCGGAACACTATGACTTTATAACCATCTGAGACAGTTACATCTGCACTTTTCTTTCCAGTGACCATAACACCGTCCCCCACATATAAAATCTCGTCAGAACACTCCACACGTACAACCTGTGTCACGTCTTCCTCCTCAACTGACGGTTCCAAAATCACAATGTGATTATCGCCCATTCCCAAAAGGTCTGGTTTTGAAATGGTCGCATTTTCTTGGTTTCCTCCTACCCCTTTGAGGCTCATATTCAAATCAAAACCTGCCTTGTTTGCTGCCTGCACTGTCCCAGCAAAAAAAACTTCGTCATTAAAGCCAGCGTATGATTGATAATCGCCAAATTCCATCTCCACATTTACATTATCGCCTTTTGCTTTACAACTCTTTAATTTTACCTGTGCCGCAGTATTTTCTGCCTGATACTCCACAATGGAAGACTCAATCATAGTCTTTAACCCATCCACATCATAATAACTCTCTGTAAATGCCTCGACAATCTTACTCGAGATGCTTCCATCTTTTTTTACAGAAATTGTTGATGTGGTTGACGTCTCCGATGCAGATTCTGTCATTTCTTCATCTCGTATTACTTCTCCGCAAGCAGTACAACACAAGATACAGCAGAAAAACATTATAACTACAGCATTTCCTACCCTCAAAAACCTTTTCATTTTTATCTCCATATCATTCACAAAAAATTTATATTTTTTTACTGCGTTTTATTATAAACAAATTCATCTATATTTTCAAGTATTTCCAGACTTTTAAAATTTTTGTCCATGACACTCTGACAAATTTTCCTACTAAAAACGCCCAATTCCTGTAATACTTCGATTGTTACTTGAAAGGAAAAAAGCCTTTCAACTGGTGTTTTCATTATGTAATCAATCGTGTACGCTGTAGATTCCAAAAGTTTGTTATTCGCTATTTGTCCCGGAAACTCGCCATTCAGCATAATAGCCTTTAGCTCAAATACATATCGCACCAACTTATTCTCAAAGTTCGGCGCTGTCAGCGCGCGCAGCGACTGATACAAAAGTTTGAGCATTCCTGTCTCATCGCTATTCTCCCTTGTGTAGTAATCCGCAATTTCTAAAAAGTACATTCCATAATATGCACCTGTAAAATCATGTCTTAACTCCTCGAAATAGTTTGTAATTTCCGCATCTGACAATGTATAAGCATTTCTGCCTACATAGAGCTGAAACTGTCCAAAAGAGAAAGGATTGGTAGGAGCCATCAGCCTGTTGCCCGGTTTTCTAGCTCCTCGGGCAAAGGCTGATATCTTTCCTCTCTCTTTTGTCAGTAGCACTACTCGTTTATCGTATTCCCCAATCGGTTCTGCTTTGATAACAATTCCTGTCAGTATTACGAAATCCTGCATCGCTGTACTCATGTGTCTCTCCCGCCTTACTTTTGGCTTCTTCCACCCCAGGATGCCCCTTGTAAGCCAGATAGTCATATACCCGTCCTGTCTGCATAAACCGGCTCCATCCATCCTCGTGCATTGATCGTCCCTTCCCTTTCTGTATTATGGTCTCTTGGAATCTTCCTTGCGCCTGTTTTTATAGCAGATTTTTCTCCATATCCACAAATTTAATCAACATACACCTCATAAATCTGTAGATATCTTACAAAAATCCCCCATACCGCCTTTTGGCGGCTCAAATAGAAATGAAAAACGCTGTCCTTTACGTTTTTCGGCGTGAAAAGTACTTCTCCGCAAAGCAGCCTTTGCTGTGAGTGGAAACTGCCACAGGCAGTTAGAAGTACTTCTCACACTATCTCCTCGCAACATCAGGTACAAAAAACTCCAAGAGTCTATTATTGTGTATAGTACCCACATCAATAGGGTGTACTTATGGAACGATTTTATTCATTATCCTTATTCATTTTCTCTAGGGTTATATCCAAAATTCTTAATAAGAAAATCACTGTCACGCCAATCCTTTTTCACTTTTACCCAAAGTTGAAGGTTGACATGCTGCTCCAATAAATCTTCAATTTCAGGGCGTGCCATGGAACCAATCTTTTTGAGCATCTGTCCGCCTTTTCCAATAATAATTCCCTTGTGTGAATCCCGTTCGCAGATAATCGTCGCATTGATATCAACAATCTTTTTGCTGTATTTCATAGACTCAATTGTCACTGCCACACCATGAGGAATCTCCTCATCAATACTGTGCAACACCTTCTCCCGAATAAGCTCCGCCACAATCTGTCGTGTAGGTTGGTCGGTAATTGTATCCTCATCATAAAATGTAGGACCTTCTGGCAAATATTTCATAATCTGTGTAATCAAAACAGCTGTATTATCTTTCTTTAATGCCGAAACAGGTACGATTTCCGCAAAATCAAGGTGTTTTCTATATATATCTATATATTCCAGAAGTTGTTCTTTTTTTACAGTATCAATCTTGTTAATCACTAAAATAACAGGTGTTTTTACTTTTTTCAGTTCCTCGATAATATGCTGCTCTCCTGCTCCAATATAATCCGTCGGCTCCACCAGCCACAGAATCACATCTACTTCTCGCAGACTGTGCTCCGCTACATTTACCATATAGTCTCCCAGCTTATTTTTTGCCTTGTGAATCCCTGGTGTGTCCACAAAGACAATCTGTCCCTCGTCAGAAGTATATACGGTTTGTATACGATTTCTTGTAGTCTGTGGTTTTTTGGATGTAATTGCAATCTTCTGTCCAATCAGACAGTTCATCAGCGTCGATTTTCCCACATTCGGTCTGCCAATCAATGCAGCAAAACCTGATTTATGTGTTTCCTTCATGATACAAATCCCCCATTCCGCCGTCAAACAGCGGCTCAAATAGCAATAAAAAGTGCTTGTCTTTTGCGTTTTTTGGCGTGAAACTTAGTAATAGTTTTTGTCACAATTTATTTCTTAACAATTTTAATGAAATAAATTTTCCACTTTCATAAACAAATCTTTATTTTCCCCAATGGATTGACCATTACCCACCACACAGACAGCATCTTCCGCCATAACTGCATCGAGATAACCTGCCAATCTTCTAATATCATCTTGACTACAAGAAAGCACCTCGTCGCGCTCATGTTGTACCTCTGCAAAATCTAGGTTGGTCAAATATGCACCTGAAGAACGACTTCCCTTGATAGCCGGCGTCATTGGCACATCCATATCGCTAACAGCACCAATAATATACTTTGTCATTGTACGTTCATCTGCAGTAAATTCTCTTAAATACTTACTTGTTTTTTCAAAAATATCAACTGTTTTTTTAAGGTTTGGATCTCTGTATGACACAAGATAACTATCCCCTGTCTTTCCAAAATTGCACATACATCCATATGCGCCACCTTTGACACGCACATTAATCCAGAGATAATCATACCGCAGCATCACCTTTAACACTCGCAGCGCACCTGTATATACATAGTCTGTATTCTTCATATAATTTCCAGCCCTACACACATACTGAATCTGTGCTGATGTTGAAAACGCTTCATTTTTCTTAGCAGTCGAAATCGCAAAGAGTTCCTTTTTCACTGGCACAGTAAAAAGTTTTGCTTTCATTGACGGCACAAGGTCTTTGATGCGCTCAAATCCTTCCTTAGTAGCAGTAATGTCAACCAACAAATTTTCTGGTCGGAAAATACATTTTGTCAGCTCGTCTAACTTTGTAATCAACTCTTTTTTATTGGCATCAAAATCCTCTGTTAGCTGCTCAAGCATACGATAACATGGCAGACCATTCACAAGCTCCGACACGGCTGCTGTTTCACTAAAGTACGACATTGCTCGCACTGCCGCAAACGTATGTCCAGCAGAAAGCAAATTCGCTTGCATAATAGACTTTAATTCCTCGAGAATCTCAAGAATCCTGTTTTCGTCTGTAAACTTTGAGGCAGTCATAATCTCTGTCATCAATGCAAATGCAGCCGGCAGCTCATCATACATTGCCTTTGTCTTCATTTCAAAAGTAAGCTTGTACTCGTCAAGCTTCTTTGCATTCACATAAGTATTCACACTACTCACAATATCCCCTGTATGAATATTAATTTCGTTGCAAAGTTCGCCATAACTGTATCGCTCTGTATCAATATACCCTAGTACATTCTTCAAAATTCCAATGTAGGAGAACAGCTCTGTTGGAATATTGGCAGCATCAAAAATAAACTTAATATAGCCAATTCCATTTGTCTGTATCTCATGAAACAAAACTTTTGTATCCCCAATACTGCGGACTTCATTGATAAAATCCTCCGCTTCTTTTTTCATATCCTCACGCTTTAGCATTGGTATCAAAGCAAGTTTCTCTGGTGCATCCTCATCTTCTTGGTAGGCGCGCAGCGCCTTTGTATCCGCAACAATCTGCGCAAGTTCCTCTGCGGATAGGCCTGCTTTATATGCAGCGAGTTTCTCTGTCAGTTCTCGTTCTTCCTTTATGGTAAGCCCTTCTTTTGGTGCCACCACCAAAATAGATTTATGTTGATTGTTAATTAAATATCGTTCAATTAAAGTTTCAAAATAATCTGTGTGAATCTTTTCCTTTAAATCCTTAAAAATACCAATTGCCTCAATCATGTCAAATGGCATGTGGTCATTGTACAGCCAAGAATCAAACATTTGTAATCCATACATCAATCCTTTTGGATAGGAACCAAAATCTGCCTCTCTGTACCGGAACTCATAATAATTCAAACCAGCAAGCAAAGACTTCTTGTCAATTCCTTCCTTCACAATACGGGAAAGTTCACGCTCAATTGTCTGAACAAAGTCGTCTTTCTGAGAAGCATTTGCATTTTTTGCCACAATAGAAAAATATGGTTGATAAATTCCGTTATTATATACAGAATAAACCTCTGTTCCAATATTTTTGTGAATCAACGCAAGCTTTAAAGGAGCCGCAGAAGCAGAACACAATGCATACTCCAAAATTTCCATCGCATAATACAATTCTTTGTCAAGGCTTGTCCCTACAACTGTATTGTACGAGAGATACGTATTGTCTTCCAGAGACTCGCCCTCCATAATTGGATATTCCTTATATACTTCAACTGGCTTTGCAAAAGCCTCCTGCTGTTTTAGTGCAGAGTCTATTTCTAACTTGTCAAATCGACTTAGATAATTCTCATCTATCCATTCCAACTTCTCTGCCATATCCATATCTCCATAGAGATAGAGATAGCTGTTTGATGGGTGATAATATCTTCTGTGAAAATCCAGAAATTGTTCATACGTAAGTTCTGGGATCATTTTGGGATCTCCACCAGACTCTACTCCATATGGGGTATCTGGAAACAAAGAGTTGAACACTTCCCTGTCGTGTACTTCATCTGGTGATGAGAAAGCCCCTTTCATCTCATTGTAGACAACACCGTTCAGTGTGAGTGGACTGTCCACATCCTCCATCTCATAATGCCATCCTTCCTGCTGGAATATCTTCTTTTCCTGATAGATATTGGGATAAAAAACTGCGTCAAGATAAACATGCATCAAATTCTGAAAATCCTTGTCATTGCAGCTTGCAACAGGATACACTGTCTTGTCACTGTATGTCATAGCATTTAAAAATGTATTAAGTGACCCTTTTACAAGTTCCACAAAAGGGTCCTTAACTGGAAAATCCTTAGAACCACAAAGTACAGTGTGTTCCACAATATGTGGTACTCCTGTAGAATCTGTGGGTGGCGTGCGAAAGCCAATATAAAACACTTTATTTTCATCATTATTTTGCAATAGTGCTATTCTTGCACCTGTCTTTTTGTGCCGCAAAAGCCAACTCATAGCTCCTATATCGTCAATCTGCCTGTTCTCAATCACTTCGTAAGCTGTCAAATCCTCAATTTTTTTCATTTTATAATAATCCTTTCTTTTTATATGTCTATATGCTCAGCGCTAACAATGCAAGCTTCGAGATAGAAAAGTCTTCTATCATCACCTCACTCTGTATTGTCTTACTGCGATATTCTTTGCAAAATTGCCCTATCAAACATGCTTTGTGCACCCACTTCTCCTTTATTTTACCACCAAATCCCTTTGTGGAAACTTTGTAGTAGACCCGCACAGTCAATTTTAACTGTTCAAAAATGCGATAGGAAAACGCACTCTCCGTTATCTCCAAAACATGATCTGTCATCCTTTTGTTTAAATCTATCTCCCGCGCAATATGTGCACTGATCACAGCCTTAAACTTAAATGGCACATCTTCCTTGTCCATTATCTCTGCATAGGTCAATTCCTTACCAAAATAAACACAATTGGTATCCTGAATTACATATTTAAAATCATTATTCTGTATATTCATGTGCGTCTCCCTACTGCGCAATATAATCAATTCTGTTTGCAGAAAACTCCATTGCCTTTCGCACTTCATCCTCCGAAATGCCAAGCTCCTGTGCAACTTCTCTCACTGTGACTTTCCGAAGGAGGCTGTCATACAACGCTCTTGCTTTGTTGTTCACATCATTAACCTTATTTAGCATGTTCTCGTCAAATTGACGATTATCTGAATCCTCATTGATAAGCTCCTCCATGGCATCCATAATCATTTTGCCAATAAAGCCTTCTACCTCGTCAATGTTCTCCACGCATTCTAGCATTGTTACGGCTGCGGCAGCAGCGACATTTCCCTCGCCAATTAAATCCTCCACAAGTGCCCCCTGTCCTGCATAAAGTTTGGAAATCTCTACCACTTGTGGCAAGAAAATCTCTATCAGCTTCTCCTGTGCATTTTTGTCACCAGCAAGCGCAGACATCATTACCGCGCGCTTCTCCCCATCTGACACAAGCGGAAGTTCTTTTAGCTCTGCCAGATACATTTCCAGAAAATTGACATCCTCTCCTGAAAGATTTTCCTCCAAATCTCCAGACTCATCAATACCAATATGATGGTTCCGAAAATAATCCTGAATCAGCGTCATCTGCCCTTCGTCCAATTTCCACTGTTCAAAAGCTTCTTCAAGCTGCTCGCTTGTCAACATATTTCCCTGAAGTCGCGCAGTATCCCTTAACGCTTCAAGAACCTGTGCAAAATTTATATGATTCAACTCCATGCCTGTGTGATTCCCCTTTCCTATTATTTAACATGTGTATGTGTAAAAAGGTGATCTTGGCAATATTCATAATTTCCATTACATTTAGAACAAAACCGAAATTCTGCCTCTGGATTATCCTCACTGTTCTTACCACAAATCGCACATTTGTGCTTTGCTACACTCGCTGGCTTTGCCCGTTTCACTTCCCTGCTGTAATCGTGCCGCCTCTTGACCTGCCGCGGCGAAATGCGCATACCAATTCCGCTTCGCGTCATCATGAAAAACAAAACAAAATTTAAAAGAGATGCACCAATTACAATTTTACCCACAATATCACTCTGCAAAAATTGGATACCCAAAAGTACTGCGTAGGCAATTCCCATCCATTTCACTTTAATAGGGATAATAAACATCAACAGCACTTGCACATCTGGAAACGTCGCTGCAAATCCCAAGAAAATAGACATATTGATAAAATAAGTACTGAAACTACGCGCCACAAGCAGAAAATAAGTTTCTGTTCCATATAAGATTACTCTCTCATAGGAACGAACTCCAGGAATATAGCTGATTCCCATAATCAAAAAGCTTCCTATAATGGTAAAAAACATTCCCATCAAAAGATATACATTATAATAAAAAGTTCCCCATGTCCGCTCAAGATTTGTTCCCACAGAATAGTAAAACATTAACATTACAATTGTCAAAAGATCCAACCTCGATGGCGGTATTATAATCCATGTGACAAGCCGCCAAATTTGACCATGTAGTATCAAATATGGATTCAGTGTCAGAAAATCTACAATTGCTGGATTAATAAATTGCATTGCATATCCCAAAATATATCCTAATATCAAATACAGAGATAGATTGGGGATTGCGTATTTTCCAAACTTTCGCTCCATTTTATTCAGAAAATTCATTTTTACACTCCTGCCTTTCACCTATAAAATTCACTTGTCTTTCCAGTATAGCATTCATAACAAAAAATGTAAACCAATCTAATTTTAACCAATGGAAAAATAATACTTTTTTTATATTTGTAGTATTATTTTCACCAATTTATTCATACATATATAACAATTTGTTGTTTGTCCAAAAAAGATTTCGTTAAATTTTTCCAAAAAAGTATAAAGTTTTCACGAACTTTTAATCAAGTGGTTTATTGCGTTTTGCGTGCCACTGTCGTATAATAGCAGATGTATGTTAAAAAAGTCGAGTTATTTTCATTATATATTCTATATATATTTAGAAAGGCATGGTTATTTACATGAATAGAAATAAAGACAAGAGGGAGTTCTATACACTAGGAATTGATATTGGTTCTACTACGGTAAAAGTTGCCATCTTAGACGCAAGACACAATCTGCTTTTCTCTGATTACCAACGTCACTACGCCAATATCCGCGAGACACTTTCTTCACTTTTGCAGGACGCATATGCAAAACTTGGCAACCTGACGCTTCACCCAATGATAACTGGTTCTGGTGGACTGACACTTGCCAATCATTTAGGTGTACCCTTTGTGCAGGAAGTTATCGCTGTGTCCACTGCACTACAAGAGCTCGCACCTAAGACAGACGTCGCCATTGAACTTGGCGGCGAAGATGCCAAGATTATTTATTTTGAAAGCGGCAATGTGGAACAACGTATGAACGGTATCTGTGCTGGTGGCACAGGCTCTTTTATTGACCAGATGGCTTCGCTAATTCAGACAGACGCTTCTGGTTTAAACGAATATGCAAAAAATTATAAATCACTCTATACAATTGCGGCGCGCTGTGGCGTGTTTGCCAAGACAGATATTCAGCCTTTGATTAATGAAGGTGCTACCAAAGAAGATTTGTCGGCTTCCATTTTTCAAGCGGTAGTCAACCAGACCATCAGTGGGCTTGCCTGCGGAAAACCAATTCGTGGTCATGTGGCATTTTTGGGCGGACCATTGCATTTTCTTTCTGAGCTAAAAACCGCGTTTATTCGTACTTTAAAACTAGATGAAGAACATATTATTGACACTGCAAATTCACATCTTTTTGCTGCTATTGGATCGGCGCTCAACGCCAAAAGAGAAGTTCATTTTTCCATGTCGGAAATGGTGGAAAAACTTTCTTCTGACATCAAAATGGAATTTGAAGTTGCTCGCATGGAACCTCTGTTTGCAAATGAAACAGAATACAACGCTTTTCAAAAAAGACATGGTTCTTACCATGTTAAGAACGCAAATTTAAAAGACTATCATGGGAAATGCTTCCTAGGTATTGACGCAGGGTCTACCACCACCAAGATTGCAGTTGTCGCGGAGGATGGGACATTATTGTATTCATTCTACAGCAATAATAATGGAAGTCCTTTAAATACAGCTATCGCCTCCATACAGGAAATCTATCGCCAGCTACCTGCTGATGCATCTATTGTTCACTCCTGTTCCACAGGATATGGCGAGGCGTTATTCAAAGCGGCTTTTATGCTGGACGAAGGTGAAGTTGAGACTGTAGCACACTACTATGCGGCTGCCTTTTTTAATCCTGCTGTGGATTGCATTATTGATATCGGCGGTCAAGACATGAAATGTATTAAGATTAAAAACCAAACAGTAGACTCCGTACAACTCAATGAGGCATGTTCTTCTGGTTGTGGCTCCTTTATTGAAACATTTGCAAAATCCTTAAATTACAGCGTACAAGATTTCGCTCAGGCAGCACTTTTTGCCAAACATCCAATTGATCTTGGCACACGCTGCACTGTATTTATGAACTCTAAGGTAAAGCAAGCCCAGAAAGAAGGTGCGGAAGTCTCTGATATCTCCGCTGGTCTTGCTTACTCTGTTATTAAAAATGCCTTATTCAAAGTCATCAAAGTTTCTGATGCGAGTGAACTTGGTAAAAATATCGTTGTTCAAGGCGGAACGTTCTACAACGATGCAGTCCTCCGCAGTTTTGAAAAGATTGCAAACTGTGAAGTAATTCGCCCTGATATTGCGGGCATTATGGGCGCATTTGGCGCCGCACTCATTGCAAGAGAACGCTATCAGTCATCCTTGGAAAAATCAACTACTATGTTAAGCATTGACCAGATTAATGAACTTGCTTTTACTACTTCGCTAGTCAAATGCAAAGGTTGTACCAACTCCTGTCGTCTGACTGTCAACAAATTCTCTGATGGTAGAAGTTACATATCCGGCAATCGCTGTGAGCGTGGTCTTGGAAAAACAAAGACAGACAACAATATTCCAAACTTATTTTCGTATAAACTTGAGCGACTGTTTTCCTATACACCACTCTCTGAGAATGAAGCAATACGCGGGCGTGTCGGCATTCCAAGAGTCTTGAACATGTACGAGAACTATCCTTTCTGGTTTACGTTCTTTACAAAGCTCAAATATCAAGTAGTGCTCTCACCATTATCAAACAGAAAGATTTATGAGATGGGGATTGAGTCCATTCCGAGTGAATCCGAGTGTTATCCCGCCAAGCTTGCACATGGTCATGTAGAATGGCTCATCAAACAAAACGTGAACTTTATCTTCTATCCCGCAGTGTTCTATGAGCGAAATGAGTTTGACGAGGCAAACAATCACTATAACTGCCCGATTGTGACTTCGTACTCCGAAAATATTAAAAACAATGTGGAAGCGATTGGACATGGAGAAGTTGTATTTAAAAATCCATTTATGTCTTTCCGCGAACCATCTTTAATTTTGCAGTCCTTAGAAAAAGAATTTCCTGACATTCCTGTTGACGAGTTAAGAGAGGCCGTCAATGTAGCATGGCAAGAACTTGACAATGTTCGGAAAGATATGGCTAGAAAAGGAGAAGAAGTTCTCACCTACCTTGAAAAAAATCATGCGCGCGGCATTGTACTTGCAGGCAGACCCTACCATATTGATCCAGAAATCAATCATGGTATTCCTGAACTAATCAATTCTTATGGCATTGCAGTACTCACAGAAGACGCAATATCACACCTTGCAAAACCAGAACGACCACTGATTGTGTCTGATCAGTGGATGTACCACTCAAGACTTTATGCCGCAGCAAGCTATGTCAAGACGCGGGACGATTTAGACTTAATTCAGCTAAATTCCTTTGGTTGTGGATTGGACGCCGTTACCACTGATCAGGTCAATGATATATTGACCAATTCCGGTAAAATTTATACTTGTCTGAAAATAGATGAAGTGAATAATCTCGGTGCAGCACGCATTCGTATCCGCTCTTTGCTTTCCGCTATTCGTGTGCGTGAGGAACGCCACCAAAAGCGAACCATTCAGCCAAGCACCATGAAAAGAGTGCTTTTTACAAAACAAATGCGCAAAGATTATACAATACTCTGCCCACAGATGTCACCAATTCACTTTGATTTACTTGAACCGACATTCCGCAGATGTGGCTATAATCTAGTCATACTAAACAATGACAATAAAGGCAGTATTGATATGGGGTTGAAATATGTCAATAACGACGCTTGCTATCCGTCTTTATTGGTGGTTGGACAGATTATGGAAGCAGTTCTCTCCGGTAAATATGACACAGACCACCTCGCTGTCGTAATGTCTCAAACTGGCGGTGGTTGTCGTGCAACAAACTATATTGGATTTATTCGGCGCGCACTAGAAAAAGCAGGTTACCAACACATTCCAGTCATATCAATCAATCTGTCAAAGTTGGAGAACAACCCAGGCTTTAAACTGACGCCAATGCTTTTGTTACGCGCAGTCTACGCAATAAATTTCGGTGACATCTTTATGCGATGTGTGTATAGAATGCGCCCTTATGAAGCGGTTCCTGGCTCTGTTGACGCCGTACATCAAAAGTGGATTAAAAAATGCTGTGACTTTCTTGGTCGTAAATATATATCTTACAACACCTACAAAAAAATGTGTCGTGAAATCATTGCAGAATTTGATGCGATTCCTATATTAGACATCAGAAAACCGCGTGTAGGTATTGTTGGCGAGATTCTAGTCAAATTTTCGCCTGCCGCAAACAATCGGCTTGTAGAACTTCTGGAACACGAAGGCGCAGAGGCGGTTGTACCCGACTTGATGGATTTTATGTTCTACTGCTTTTATAATCAACTTTATAAAGCCGAAAATCTTGGCACCAGTAAGAAAACTGCAAAATTTTGCAAAATTGGTATCAAAGCAATCCAATCTCTTAGAAAACCAATGAGCGAAGCGTTTGCTTCAAGCAAACATTTTATTCCACCTGCAAACATTTATGAGACAGCAAAAAATGCAGCGGAAATTGTCTCTCTTGGCAATCAGACAGGTGAGGGTTGGTTTCTCACAGGAGAAATGCTTGAACTGCTTCATACAGACACCCCCAATATTGTGTGCACGCAACCTTTTGGATGTCTGCCAAATCATGTTGTTGGCAAAGGAGTCATTAAAGAGCTGCGAAAGCGCCACCCAGAAGCAAATATCGTGGCTATTGACTATGACCCAGGTGCTTCAGAAGTTAATCAATTAAACCGTATCAAGCTGATGCTTTCCACTGCCCAAAAGAATCTAAACAGTACTGTGGAAACTCTAGAATCACTTGAAACACCTAACACATTAGAGACAAAAGAAATTGAGAATACAACACAGCAGAATACAAACAATAATCATTCAGACAACACAATTCAAGGTGCTTCAATAAGCCAGAACAAACATTCTCGCAAAAAGCACTCTAAAGGCAGAAGAAAAGACAATGCCAAAAATAAATCCGCATAAAAAACAGGGCCAAAAGCCCTGTTTTTTATATACACAGATACCCAGAGGAAAAATATCAGTGCACAATTCTATACAATCTCCATATAAATCTGATATGCCCGATACTCTCCCATCTCAACGGGCATTGGAAGACCTGCTGCCATCAATGCAGATCCGTAATAGCATGTCCTTTTCCCTGTATCCTTGTACACTGCTTCTGGATTTAACCCCTTCAATCGAACATAATTCACTGTCATATTTCCATGTATCTCCTGCATTACCACACTAAGCAGCACCTGCTTTTTATCCTCCGAAACAATTGCCCATGCTACATATGCATCTACAAATGGGTTGGACAAACGATAATAATCCCCTTTACAAATTAATGCTTCATACTTTTTATATCGTACAATCTGCTCCTTAATCGTTTCCTTTTCTTCGCTGGACAACATCTCAGGATTTAGCTCATATCCGAATGTGCCCGCCATTGCAACCACACCTCGCGTATTTAAGCTGACACTTCTTCCTGTCTGATGATTTGGTACCGCAGATACATGTGAACCAACTACAGAAACCGGATAAAAGAATGATGTACCATACTGAATGCGCAAACGATCGACCGCATCTGTATTGTCACTACACCAAATTTGTGGTGTATAGTATAACATTCCTGCATCGAACCTACCACCACCACCGCTACAACCTTCTATCAGCATATCTGGGTAACGTTGCATCAGCCTTTCAAGAAAATCATATACACCAAGCACATAATCATAAGTCACTTTTCCTTGTGCATTCTCCATAGAATATATATCTGTGAGACTTCGGTTCATATCCCATTTTACATACTCAATATTCCCTTGATCTAGCACACTGCATATCTGGTTAAAGATGTAGTCCCGCACATCTTTTCTAGAAAAATCTAGCACCAACTGATTTCGTGCGCGAATTGGTTTTCTTCCCGGAACCTGAATTGCCCAGTCAGGGTGACTTCGATAGATATCACTGTCTTCCGATACCATCTCTGGCTCTATCCAGATACCAAACTTTATCCCAATCGCATTGATGCGCTGAATTAATTCTCCCAACGTACAGCCAAGTTTCCTCTCGTTGACTTGCCAGTCACCAAGACCACTATTGTCATCATCGCGCTTACCAAACCAGCCATCATCCATCACCACCATATCAATGCCAAGTTCCGCTGCTTCTTCCGCCAAGTGATAGATTGTCTCACCGTCAAAATCAAAATATGCTGCCTCCCAACTATTAATAAGCATTGGTCTTGACTGATGACTGTATTTTCCCCTGCAAAGATATCTTCTTATACACTGATGGTATCGCCTCGACAATGTACCAAACCCTTCGTCTGAATAGCACAAAATTGTCTCTGGTATCAGCAGTGTTTCCCCTTTATCAAGTGGATAACGGAACAAGTCACTATTAAGGCCCATCAAAGCTCTTGTCTGTCCATACTGATCTCGCTCCACCTCACATCGAAAGTTTCCGCTGTAGACAAAAACCATACCATAACAGTTTCCAGAATCCTCCGTCGCATTTTTATCCGCAATAATCACCGCTGGATTATACTGATGGCTGGAAGTTCCCCTACGACTTCCAATCACCTGACATCCATGTGCAATTCTTGTTCGCTGAAAATTGCGCTCCATAGCATGTCGCCCGCAAAAACTAATAAAATCAAAATCCCCATATATGAAATCTAAACATACCGACGATGCTTTTTCTACATGTATTTGCTTTGAACCAAGATTTTTAATTACAGCACTTCTTGTAATAATATCCGCATCTTCAAGCACCCCATACAAAAGGCACACTTGAATCCTACTAATTGAATCCTCCAATACAATTTCCAACGTCTCCGCTTCGTCGTCAGCCGCATACACAGCAGGAAGTCCCTTCAGCGCATATTTTCCCCTTTTTATTTCATGGCTGACATAACGTAAATCGCAGTATTCAGAATTATCCGCATTGCGTATTACAAGAGCATTATTGCGATAATCGCCCGTCCCTGCCTGCGGATACTCCTGCGGCAGAGCATCCATAGAATATGTCCTATCATTCCCGGCATCCGCCGGGTTTCCAGAAAAGCCTCTGTCATAGTAGGTCAGCAAATAATCCATATTTCCAGATATCCGCGCCCCATAGTACAGATGCAACAGAAAACCCAGTCGGTCCACTTTCATCTGATAAGTCGTGTGTCTTGTATTTAATGTAAAAAGTTGATTGTCTTGTTGAAATTGAATTGCCATACGCGTTCTTCTCCTAATTTATTTTACTGCGCCGTTTACAACACCATTCAAAATCTGTTTCTGACAGATAATATAGAAAATCAGTATTGGAATCAGTGATAACAGATAGGAGGCAAATGCCAAATTATAGTTTGTACCAAATTGTGTCTGGAAGTTTAACTGTGCTAATGGCAATGTGTTCTGGTCAGAACCTGCCATAATAACCAACGGTGTCATAACGTCATTCCATACTGCCAACGCTGTCAATACTGCAACAGTTGCATGCATCGGTCGCATAATCGGGAAAATAATTTTCCAATATGTTCTCCAAGTAGATGCTCCATCAACCCTCGCTGCTTCCTCAAGCGCCATTGGAATATTTACCAGATAACCTGAGTATAACATAATATTCATTGGCATGTAAAATACAACATATAAAATAATTACACCAAACCAATTTGCCAGTCCCAATTCCGCTGTCTGCTTTGCCAGTGGCATCATCAAAATAGCAAACGGAACAAACATACCACTTACAATAAAGAGATACACAAAACTGTAAAACTTACTGTGGCTTTTATTTCTGCCAAGTGCATAACCCATCAAAGAATGAATTGTAATGGATAATGCCACTGTCAAAAGAGTAATCAAAAGACTGTTTTTCAACGAGTTCCAAAAGTCTGTCACACGCATTGCCTCTTTGAAATTATCAAGACTCCATGTCTTTGGAAGAGACAGAATACCACTGACACTGTTTGTCATCTCCGCAGGCTGCTTAAACGCAATAATAATTGTCATGTACAGCGGAAATGCAATCGCAGAAAGCCCTAGAATCAGCACAACCATCGCTGTCCAGTTTGTTTTCTTATTCATTATACTTTCCTTCATTATAACTGCTCCTCCTTTTTACCAGTAAATTTCATCTGTGCCACAGAAACCGTCACGATTACGATAAAGAATATAACTGCGTTGGCACTCTGGAATCCAAACTGTCCGCCTGACATACCATTGTTGTAAATCAAGTAAGAAATAGACTCTGTACTCTGCGCAGGACCACCTTTGGTCAACGCCATAATCTGGTCAAATACCATCAAGAAATTCTTCACACTCAGTACCATATTAATCGAAAAGAATGGAATAATCAGTGGAAATGTCAAATAACGGAACTGCTTCCAGCCAGTTGCACCGTCCAGTCCACCTGCCTCGTACACGTCTTCTGGCACAGTTTGCAGACCTGAAATATAAATAATTGTGTTCATTGCAACCGCCTGCCATGCGCAGACAACCATAATACCAATCCATGCAGAACTAGGGTTTGATAAAATACTTTTGCTCAGAGCATCAGAGCCAATCATAGTGCCCATTGCAGGAAGAATATAAGTAAAAAAGTAGTTAAATATGTAACCTACAACCAATGCACCAAGAATATTAGGCAGGAAGTATGCACCTCTAAAAAAGCTTTTTGCTCGTATTTTGCTGTTTAATGCAAGCGCTAAGATAAGACTAATTACATTGACTACAATTGTTGTCACAACAGCAAGCTTAAATGTAAACAGATATGATTTACCAACACGCGCATCTGTAAATAAATCCATGTAATTGCGGAATCCCACCCAATCATAGGAACCAAATCCCTTAAAATTTGTAAAACTGTAAATCACGCCGCGAATTAGCGGAATTGTATTGAAGCAAACAAACAGCGCCAATATTGGAATCGTAATCAGTAAAAATGTTGTTTTTCTCTCATTCTTCATATTTCCACACCCCTTCTCTTAATTTCCATGCGATTTCTCGTAGTCCTGTACCATGCGGATAATGTCTCTGTTGTAGCGTAACCAATCGGTATCAAATTTCTTCAAAAACGCATCCACATCTTTTTGAAGCAGGAAAGTTTGAATCTGTGCGTCAACCGCCATCTCTGACGGATAATAATGATCCTGATAATCTGTCATTCTACCTTCTGCAATATGCTGATTCATACCATCTAGCATAGGCGATAATGTGAAGTTCCCTTCTTTGCATGGAATTGCTATCTGTGCGTCAATATACTGTTGCAGATTCTCCTCCTCAAGCAAAAAGTCCAAAACTTTGTATGCTGCTTCTTTATTTTTGCAATCCGCAGTCACACAAAACTGTAAGTCAATACCAGAGTTTAATGTATTTTTTGTAGCGTCATCATTGGCTGGCATCACAAACGAATCAATATTTAAATCTGGGTTTACTGACAAAATCTGAGGAATCGCATAGCTTCCAATAGGATACATTGCCGCTTCTCCTCGCGCAAAAGCTGTGCAGGCATCATTGTAACTGTACGCAAATGGATCTTCTAAGCCATATTGCAACAAGTCTAAATATTTCTCAGATACCTCACGATACTCCTTTGCAAAGTTTGTCTCACCTCTGTTTACCTGTTTTGTCACATCTGCTGGTGCAAGACTAACTGCCATAGCATTCCATGGTGCAAGACAAGTCCAAGTGTCCTTAAATCCAAAGTAAAATGGCTTGATTCCTTCTGATTGAATCTGCGTGCACAATGTCTGTAATTCTGTCCAGCTCTGCGGAATTTCCCATCCATGCTGCTCAAACATATCCCTGTTATACAATACACCCGCTGCGTTTGCCACATAGGGAACTGCATATGTACCTTCTGTTGGAACTAGTTCCAGTGCCTCATCAATATCACGATATGCCTGCTTAATATTCTGTAGCCCTGCATAATCTGAGACATCTGCCAAAATCTCAGCGTCCACAAAATAGGAATAATTGATGTCCCCTCCGATTCCTATAATATCTGGGTAATCTTCACGAATAAACCTCGTTCTTAAAATGGTCATTGCGTCATTGGGGGAACTAATTTTTAGCTGAATATCATCATGCTCCGCATTGAATTTTTCTTCCACCATCGCAAAGTAACTCGCAGCTTCCGGCTTGTACTGGACAATCTCTATTTTTGTCTTTCCATTGTCACCTGAAGCCGCACATCCCTGAATGCCCGCTGCTACGATACAGCATAATGCTATTCCAAAGTGCCTTACTGCTTTTCCTTTCATTCTGTGTTTCCTCCTTTTTTTCTTGATACATATACTTTAACATACCCTTATACTATCGTAAATGGCATGAGTTTGCCAATTTTATACCTTTATGCCGCTTTTATAGAATTAACTTGAAGTCAGATAGCATTTTGGTATATACTGTTCTTAGGCCACATATTAATTTTTGTGTAGTATGTACATTATAAGTTGTTTTCAAAGGACATTCTATACAACAATTTTTGTTGAAATGTACATTTGACCTATTATAAATTGTAATAAATCACTTGGATTGCTCTACAAATACAGTGATACTTTATAAAATTACCGAATTAATAATTACAGCTATATTAATATAAGCTCTTGGAATTTTTTCTTGTACTTGATAATATAAGTACATCTGCCGCAAGAACAGATACGAAAAAATTCTAAGAAACTATCAAACTAAAAGGAGCATAACAACATGAGTGAAGTGATATTTTCCGTTTTTCCGAGTGAGAATTTTATTGATTTAGGTCTGTATCAATTTGGTTGGGAGAAGTGTGACCCGTCTCACTCGTTCGGCCCTGCTGCACGAAACCACTATCTTTTTCATTATTGCATCTCTGGCACTGGCATCTTATATGGCAATAATGCGAAGGGTGAATCCATTCCATATGCAGTTAAGAGTGGACAAGGATTTATGTGCTTTCCAAATCAAATTAATATGTACATTGCTGACAATGAAATTCCATGGGAATATGTGTGGATTGAGTTTGATGGGCTTCGCGCAAAAGAGACAATTGAATTGGCTGGCCTAAGTGTGGACCAACCAGTCTATAAGGCGCGCTATAAAGATTTAGCTGATTTGATGAAATCAGAAATGCTTTATATTGTCAATCATAAAGAGGAATCTCCTTTTCACCTGATTGGACACCTTTATTTATTTATCGATAGCCTCGTGCGTTCCTGCAATTTGACACAGCTCAACAAAGGAAACAGCCTTCGCGACTTCTATATTCGCGAAGCGATCTCCTATATTGAACAAAATTTTCAGAATGCGATTTCTGTGGAAGAAATTGCTGCTTCTTGTGGCTTGAATCGAAGCTATTTTGGCAAAATTTTTCATGAAAATATAGGAAAATCTCCACAGGAATTTTTGATTTCTTATCGCATGAAAAAAGCTGCTGAACTTCTAAAGCTCACCAGCTTATCCATTTCTGATATTGGCAATGCAGTCGGCTATCCAAATCAACTGCATTTTTCACGCGCCTTCAAACATGTGTACGGTATTTCGCCAAGACAATGGCGCTTTGAACAGAATATTATATCAGTTAACGCCAAATAATTTTTGTGCATATTGATACAGTGGAAATATATTATTATATAGCGCATCGACGGCACATGCACAGAAAAATATACTGAGCGGCAAAAGACTGACGCGCTCAGTATAAAATGAAACATACAGTTGCATAAGGAAATCTATTGCTTTGCGGCTGTGACTGGCACAATTTCCTAATGATGAAACAGCCGAATACCGGTAAAGCACATTGCCATACGATATTTATTGCAAGTTGCAATCACATTGTCATCTCGGATAGAGCCTCCAGGCTGTGCAATATAGCAAACTCCACTTCTGTGTGCCCGCTCCACATTGTCTCCAAACGGAAAGAACGCATCAGAGCCAAGTGCAACACCTGTCATCTGATCGAGCCAAGCACGTTTTTCCTCCCGTGTAAATACCTCTGGTTTTTCGGTAAAGAATTTCTCCCAGATGCCATCTGCCAACACATCCATGTAATCCTCGCTCATATATACATCAATGGTATTGTCTCTGTCAGCACGTCCAATTTTTTCTTGAAATGGCAGATTCAATACTTTGGGATTCTGACGCAAAAACCAATTATCCGCCTTGTTTCCTGCAAGTCTAGTACAGTGAATACGCGACTGCTGCCCTGCACCAATGCCAATCGCCTGTCCGCCTTTTACATAGCAAACGGAATTTGACTGTGTATATTTTAGCGTAATCATAGCAATTGCAAGGTCTATTTTTGCTTGTTCTGGAATTTCTTTATTTTCTGTCACAACGTTTGCAAACAGCGTATCATCAATCACTAATTCATTGCGTCCTTGTTCAAAGGTAACACCGTAAACATCCTTTGTCTCCACAGGATTTGGAACATAATTTGCATCGATTTGAATCACAGCATAGTTTCCCTTTTTCTTTGCCTTTAAAATCTCAAGTGCCTCCAGTTCATATCCTGGCGCAATAATCCCATCCGACACTTCCCGTTTAATCAGCTTTGCTGTATCGACATCACACACATCAGACAGGGCAATAAAATCACCAAAGGAAGACATTCTATCTGCTCCCCTTGCCCTCGCATACGCGCTTGCAAGTGACGATAGTTCTCCCATATCATCTACCCAGTAAATTTTTCGCTCTACTTCATTTAATGGAAGTCCCACAGCCGCTCCAGCAGGTGACACATGCTTAAATGAAGTCGCAGCCGGAAGCCCAGTTGCTTTTTTTAGCTCTTTGACAAGCTGCCATCCATTCAACGCATCCAAAAAATTAATATACCCAGGCTTTCCATTCAATACTTCAATTGGTAGCTCACCATCTTTACTATAAATTTTCGCTGGTTTCTGATTGGGATTACAACCATACTTCAATTCAAATTCTCTCATTTGCAATACTCCTTTATTTATTTTTATTGTATATCTTTGACTCATATTTTCCTGTTTCAATATCAATAAACCGGATAAATAAGGACACTTTATTGTCCACATTTAAACTGTTCCACACAAGGTCACCAAATTTATCCATCTCATTTGGAATCCCAACAAGTTTTGGTTCTCCTTCAAAACTTGGCAGTGGATTGCCATCTTCCATATATGTATGAATAAAATGTCCCTCACCTGCCACCGGACTACTGTATGCATATGTAAAACGGTTACAAGCATCTGGGTTTCCATTGTTACTTTTTAAAATGGACATTGCATAGTTATAATTGCCATTCTCAATATGAAGAATACCAGAAATTCTTGGCGTATAGTTTGGCGCATCTGGTTCAAATTCCCTTGTTCTAAGCGCCTGCTCAAATGTCTGCTGCTTATCCATCAATTCATAGATTGTATCTGTCTGGTCTCCATTTGTCACAATGGTTTTATTGCCAAGTACACGGACAGGCGCATAAATGATAAGGCTTGGGTCACGCAGCTTAGAAGGGTCAAAAGCTTGTGTACGAATCCCCTCTCCGTCTTCCACAAAGACGCGATTTCTACTATTTTCACTCCTACCCATAATAAAATAAGCAATCGCAGCCTTTTTCCCATCTGGGGTTCTGCCAATGACAATTCCTCTGCCAGGATAAGTATTTTCTCTAAGCTCCTGCTCTAATGATAACATCTTCATTTTAAAAACCTCCTAAAACTAAATATTCTTTCTACTTCCAAGATATCGAATGCACACTCCATTGCGATGTAAGATGTCTCCCTCCAGATTTCTTGAGAACATAATTTTGTTATCTTTATCTCTTGCAATCTCAATATCTTCATCACTACTATTTACAATCACCTCAAGCGTCTCTCCCCATCCCATTTTCTGAAGCTGAATCACTCGTGGATTTTCATAATCTGCTGGAAAATGAAAATTTTGCTCACGCATCAACGGTTCTTCTTTTCTAAGTTTAATCAGTTGTTTTGTAATCGAAATTTGTTCATTATATTTGCCCTGTTAAACGCTTAAACGCGGGCTTGATTGTTGTTGTCCACCAAATCGTTTCTTAAATGGAACATTCGCCTTTTGGCCTGTCCACTCCTCACCACCGCCCAAAATACCATTTACAAACGGGTCTCCATACACAATATTCACTTCTTTTACATCATATCCGGTTTTAAGATTAATAATAAGTTGATCTTCGTCAAGCATGTAGCAATAATTATCAACAGTTCTATGATATATTGACGCAAACTCCATATTTATACCCTTTCTTTTTTCTTAATAGATTCTCTCATTTATTCACTTACACATACTTTGCCGGCTAACACATTTTCATAATCTTCCAAATTTTTCTCCAAAAGTTTTGGCGTATCAAGTCCGTAAGGACACTTGGAAGCACATTGTCCACAATGAAGGCACTCCTTAATCTTTGCCATCTCCGCCTGCCAGTCTTCGCCCAACCAGTTTGTAGATGGAGAGCGACGCAGAAGCTGTGAAATGCGTGCACAATTATTAATTTTAATCCCTTTTGGACAAGGCATACAATAACCACATCCACGACAGAACTCTCCTGCAAGTTCTTTTAAATCATTCTCATATGTCTCTTTCATCTTATCATCCATTTTGGGCATTTCCTGCTGAAAAGATAAAAATTCTGCAAGCTCAGCTTCGCGTTGTATCCCCCACAGAGGCAACACAGATGGATGTTGACAAACAAACCAGTAACAGAGCTTTGCATTTGTCAGTAATCCACCTGCCAATCCCTTCATGCCAAGAAACCCCATTCCTGCATTCTCACATTTTTCTGCAAGTGCAATTTCTTTCTCAGAGGAAATATATGCAAATGGAAACTGTAATGTCTCATACAGACCACTTTCAATCGCCTCCTCTGCAACATTCAGCAAATGTGCTGTTATTCCAATATGTCGAATCTTTCCCTTCTTCTTCGCCTCTAAGACAGCATCATACACACCATCTGCGTCTTTAGGCCGAAAACAACGCGGCGCACAATGCAATTGATAAATATCAACATAATCTGTTTTTAACAGGTCAAGAGAAGTTTCCAAATCCTCCAAAACCTTCTCCCCTGTCTGTGCAGCAGTCTTTGTCGCAATATAATATTTATTTCTGTCAACCCCTTCTAGTGCAATGCCTAATTTCTTCTCACTGTCACTATATGCCCTTGCCGTATCAAAAAAATTCACACCGCCATCAAGCGCCATGTGTATCAATTTCACTGCATGCTCTGTGTCAATCCGCTGAATTGGCAATGCGCCAAAACCATTCTTGTTTGCTATTATCCCTGTATTTCCAAGCTTTACAGTCACCATAACGATTCCTCCTTTGCCCCATTTCTATTGATTAGCAGTTACCTATCTCTATCTTATATAAGACATCAATGCCTCAATACCACACAATAACGTATTTAGTCCCTCTTGATATTTATAATTACCATTGGTCGCAAGCATACTGCCAATCCCTGTCATAAGAATCCAAATATTCTGCGCTATGCTACTGCTATTAATCTCTGCACGTGTATCACCAGATGTTTTTCCCTGTTCAATCAAGTAAGTCAAATAATGGACTATCTCATTCTGTACCTTCTCGTTTGTAATCGTATAAAGTGTCGTATAATACTGAAAATGAACACGTTTCTCATAAATATAAGTAAATGCGGTCCGAATTAATGCTATAACATTCTCATATAAAGATACCTGCGATGTCATAACAGTCTTCGCTTTCTCTAATATCTCCTCGTTGCATCGCTGTGCAACTACCAGATTAATCTCATCAATATCTCGAAATCTATTGTATATCACCCTTCTATCACAGTTGAGTTCTTTGCACAATCTCGTGACAGTCAATGCCTCCACACCTTCATGACAACCAATATTTATCGCAAGGTTTACAATGCGTTTGCTTGTTTCATCTTCTATCCGCTTTCCCTTTGAGAATGCCATTTTTTCACCCCATTTTTTCATAGTTCCTGATTATTATCTTATCAGTTCCAACCAAAAATGGCAATACAGAAAATATATCGCTACTATGTTACTTTGTGGTTACAATTGATGCACACAAAATACTACAAAATATACGTTCTAGTTCTGACTCCAACACTATGCATTTAGTGGGTAGTGTGAAATTAAAATTTCACACATCCTGATTTGTACGCCCGCCAAAGCGAGCAGATGGGAGTTCGTGTAAAAAGTAACACACTCTGCCCCAATTCTACATTTACTACAAAACTCATAAAATAGCACAGGCAGTTTATCCACATTAAATTATTGATATATGACTGATGCTTATAATAGAAAAACAAAGTTGGACTGTTCCATTATTATGAGTGATTGTGCAACCTGCATAATGCCATATTTCCTCCGCATTGGCGTGCACATAATGTAACAGACAAACTTGGTGCATATGGCGCCATCAGCGCAATAAACTCTTGGCAAAGTTTTGTCACTTCGGAATTTTGTATTTGATCTTCTCTCTGTTCAATCTCAAATTTATTTTCTATACTGCTATGTGGAACAGCCATCTCTACTGCGTGAGTATGAAGTTTGGTCGCAATCTCTCCAATTTTCAATTCTTTTTGAAATATATTTAAGAGTTGCATTAATGACGACACAATGTTATGTCGATTAGACATTGTATTGCCACGACTGATACTCTTTTTTATTTTGACTGTAGTGTTCTCCAATGCCTCTTTCAGCCTGCAAATACTTTCTGTAGAAAGCATTTCTTTGTTATAATTGCCTTTTTTGTTCCACACATCAGCGACAAGTATCATTCTTCTATATCTGCCAAGAAATTTATAAATGCCCTCCAATGCCCCCTCTTTCCAACTGTCATAAAAAGGAGCATCATTCTCTTTTGGCGTCTGCTCGAACATCAAATACAACCTTAAACAATCTGTCCCATAATCCATCACCAAATCTTTGTCAAATACACGTTTCCCAGTCTCATCAAGCCACTTTAACAGAGCTGTTCCATTTTCCAACAAAAATTGTGTCCCTTGCAGATTAAAGGCTATATTGTTATTCTTATCTTTGCATTTTACTCTATCTATAGAACCTATTGTGTATGCGAAACTGTCGGGGATATCACACCCCGACAGTTTTTTTGCATTATATTCAATTTCTCTATGATTCATCGGCGTTAAGACTTCATTCATCAGTTTCGCTCCGTGTTTTCCCATAGAAATTGTTAAAAATAGCTATTTCTGCGCTGTTCCTCACTATTTCTAAAGTTATTTATTTTGCTACAATATTCAAAATTCTGCCTTTTACATAGATTTCCTTCACAATATTCTTTCCTACTGTGAGGTCCTCAATCACAGGAATTGCATGTGCTTTTTCTTTTACAGAAGCCTCGTCCTCATCAAGTCCAACTTTTAATGTTGCCTTCACTTTGCCATTAATCTGCACTGCTATCTCCACTGTAGATTCCACTGTCTTTGCTTCGTCATACGCTGGCCATTTCTGCTGATACACTCTGCCATTGCCAAAATACATCTCCCAGAGTTCCTCTGTCATATGCGGTGCTACTGGATTCAACAGTAAAATTAACGTTGCATACTCCCCTTTAGTAACACTATTCGCTTTATAAAATTCATTTACTAGCGCCATCATTGCTGCTATCGCTGTGTTAAATTTTAAACTCTCAAAGTCATTGGAAACTTTTTTGATGGTTTGATGAATTTTAGTTTCCATCTCTGGGCGATAGTTTTCTCCATCAATAAGCATATCCTGAAGTTTCCAAACGCGCTCAAGGAAACGACGACACCCCTTAACACCCTCCATGCTCCATGCTGCACTCAACTCAAAAGCACCGATAAACATTTCATAAGCCCTCAGTGTATCTGCGCCAAACTCATTCACTATGTCATCTGGATTGACCACATTTCCTCTTGACTTGGACATCTTCTCGCCGTTCTCGCCAAGAATCATACCATGTGAGGTCCGCTTTTTATAAGGCTCATCACAAGGCACTAAGTTCTGGTCATAAAGGAATTTATGCCAAAATCTGGAATAGAGCAGATGGAGCGTTGTGTGTTCCATACCACCATTATACCAGTCAACTGGCATCCAATATTCAAGCGCCTCTTTTGATGCAAACTCTTTGTCATTGTCAGGGTCGATATATCTTAAAAAGTACCAGGAAGACCCCGCCCACTGTGGCATGGTATCAGTCTCGCGCTCCGCCTTACCACCGCACTTTGGACAGGTAGTCTCAACCCAATCACGCATTGCTGCAAGCGGTGATTCACCTGTATCTGTAGGCATATAACTCTCCACTTCCGGTAATCTCAAAGGCAGCTCACTCTCATCAAGTGGAACAAAACCACAACAAGGACATTTTACAATAGGAATTGGTTCCCCCCAATAACGCTGGCGGGAAAACACCCAATCACGAAGTTTGAAGTTAATTTTTTTATGACCAATTCCTTTTTCCTCAAGCCACTTTGTAATTGCTTCCTTCGCATCTTTTACTTCCATTCCATTCAAGAAATCAGAATTGCAAAGTGTACCTGTCGCTACATCTGTAAACGCCTCGTTCTGAACATCGCCTCCTGCAACAACCTCTATAATCGGAAGTCCAAATTTCTTTGCAAAATCCCAGTCTCTTGTATCATGTGCTGGAACCGCCATAATCGCACCAGTACCATATGACATCAGTACATAGTCTGATACCCACACTGGAATTTCCTTATTATTGACAGGGTTTATTGCACAGATGCCATTGATACACACTCCTGTTTTGTCTTTGGCTAACTCTGTACGCTCAAAATCTGACTTTTTGGAAGCTTGTTCACGGTAAGCAGCAATCTCTGCATAATTTCCAATCTCAGCCTTATACTTTTCAATCAAAGGATGCTCTGGTGAGATTACCATATAGGTTGCACCAAAAAGAGTATCTGGTCTAGTTGTATAAATTAAAAGAGTCTCATCCTTGTCCTTAATCTTAAACTTTACTTCAGCGCCTTCCGAACGTCCTATCCAATTTTTTTGTGATACCTTAACTTTTTCGATATAATCTACATGGTCAAGTCCATCGATTAATTTATCTGCATAATCTGTGATTTTAAGCATCCACTGCGATTGCATTTTTCGGATAACTTCAGCTCCACAACGCTCACAAACACCGTTTACAACCTCCTCATTTGCAAGGCCAACCTTGCAGGAAGTACAAAAATTAATTGGCATCTCACTTTTATAAGCCAGTCCTTTTTTAAACAATTGTAAGAAAATCCATTGTGTCCATTTATAATAGTTCTCGTCTGTGGTGTTCACTTCCTTGGACCAGTCAAACGAATAGCCAAGTGCCTTCAACTGATTCTTAAAATGCTCTACATTGTTCTTGGTCACAATCTTAGGATGAATCTTGTTTTTGATTGCATAGTTTTCTGTCGGCAGTCCAAATGCGTCCCACCCCATAGGAAACAAAACGTTGTATCCTTGCATTCTACGTTTTCTTGACACGATATCCATCGCTGTGTAAGGTCTTGGATGCCCTACATGAAGTCCCTGTCCCGATGGATATGGAAATTCTACCAATGCATAATATTTTGGCTTTGACTTATCCACACCAACCCGAAAGGCTTCCTCCTTGTCCCAAATATCCTGCCATTTTCTCTCAATATCCTTTGGAGAATACTCTTTAATCATATTTTTTACTCCTTTTCAACACCCTTCTATCGCAAAAGGCGCTTATTTTTCTAATATTTTCGATACAAAATACTCATGTGTTATTGTATCGCAATCGTTTTTATATTGCAAGTTCTTATCTATTAATTTCCTTACAAAATGTAACAGTTCAGCCATGCCCATTCATAAATTGTCGTTTTGTACAATCTGACAATTTATTTAGGCAACTTCCGACAACTTATTTCATGTTGGGCGTCCGCCCTATAAATAAGTTTCTGCAAAACTTTACCTTTGTGGTACAGAATTGCACAGCCCTGTCAAAAGATGTTTTGCATTCTGTGGCTTAGAGAGATAGGCAACATAAAAATCACCCATACGCCCATCAGGATAATCACATAATTCACCGTCTATTCTCTCAATAATATCTACTCTTTCATCGTCAAAAAACCAATCCCACTCGGGCACTATCCCAGGAGGTATTAGTGCTATAAATTCGTCCAAAAGTGCAGCTGATTTGAATGCACCTAAATTTTCATATGCTGCTTTTATTTCAGGTAGGACAAGAAAAAATTCTTTTTCTTTAGACAAGGAAGGAAGTGCATCAATCTGACAAATATCCTCCAATTTTGAAGCAAGGTATATTGTTTTTTGTACCTCATTCATTTCCCCCTAAAGATTTCCACGGTAGATAATTGTATATCAGCACCAAAAGAAATTCTTCTTTTTCATCATTATTAAGCGCGAGCAGCTTTTCAATGTCTTCCTTTAATATAATATTATGATATACATCTTTTTCCATTTTTCTTCTATCTATCTTTTATCTATTCAAGAACACCATTGGCATTTTTACTACGAAGCATGGCATGATATATTCTTCTACAATCCGCCAGAGACATATCAGAGGGGGATTAAATCCCGACAATAATACAAGTAAATTGCTCATTACCTACAGAGACGAGAGTCCTTTCCTAGATATCTTATAAATGCTTCATTTTTACTGCTTGAATAATTAATTCTGTACACTGTGTCTTGGTAAAAATACCAGAATCAAGTGAGAGTGTATAGTTCTCGACTTTTCCCCACTCTTTCTGTGTAAAGTATCTATAATAAGTAGCTCTAGAACGGTCTTTTTGCACAAGTTCTTTTTGGATGCGTTCTTCCTGGCCAGTCACACCCTCATGACGCTGGACACGCTTTACACGATGCTCCATATCCGCGTGAATAAACACATGAAAAATATCATCGCGCCCCCTGAGAATATAATCTGCGCCGCGCCCTACAATCACACAATTTCCCTTATCCGCAATACTTTTGATTACCTTATCCTGCGCCTCTTTAATTTCTTCATAAGGAACTTCTGCCTTCTTGTAATGTGGTACAAAACCACTTTTCATATCAATATAATCCTGATCAGACATGTTTTCCCCATTTTCCAAAATAAGTTTCTTGTCAATTCCCATTTTGCTTGCAACTGAAGCCACAATTTCTTTATCATAAAAATCATAATCCAACCGCTCTGCCAATAGTCTGCCTACTGTATGTCCACCGCTTCCTGTCTCTCGACTAATTGTAATAATCAAATTTAGCACCTCCCATTCGTTACTAGCTATCGAAGTCTTTTTGTTCTTGATATTATGAGAAAATTTTGAAAAACTATCGTAATACTATCTTACTCTATTTGAACACGATTGTCTATTAACAAATATTCAAGAATGCGCAGCATAATACACTCTTCTACAATCCACCAAAGATATCTCAGATGGAGATTAAATCCCACCACTGATGCAAATAAGTTGCTCACTGCCTATAGAGACAGGAGTTCTTTCACATCGGAATGCAATCTATAACAGTTTAGCCATGAAAAACTAAATTTATAAAACATTGTTGAACGCTTATTCACCTAAAGCATTTTGTATATTCAGCTTGGAACAAACGTGCAAAATAAGTTGCTGGAAATAGCCTAAATAAACCGTCAAAATGGATAAACGGACTACTTATAAATGGACATGACTGAACTGTTACAATATTCTTACTTCGATGCCCCTGCCTTAAAGTTATAAACAGGTTTAATGACTTTTTCAATTGCTACAGTCTCTTGGATTACACTTAACATATCCTCTATCTTACGATACGCAAACGGTGATTCATCTAGTGTGTCTTTATTAATGCAGATAGAATAAATACCTGTCATCGCCTTTTTAAATTCAGATACTGTATGATGTTCCTTCACTTCCGAACGTCGATAAACACGCCCTGAACCATGTGGCGCAGAACAATTCCAGTCCTCATTGCCAAGTCCTGTACCCAGAATAATTCCGTCGCGCATATTCATAGGAATAATCACCTTCTCTCCCACTCTCGCGCTAATCGCACCCTTTCTAAGAAGCGGCACATCTTCTGAAAAATCAATATAATTGTGAATACAGGTATAACTATCTAGCACCTTCCATTTCATTCCACGCACAATTTCGTCAATCATTGCCTCTCGATTGATTCTTGCAAATTCTTGCACAATATCTAAGTCATACAAGTAATCTTGTAATAATTCTCCCTCCAGACAGGTTAAATCATAGGGAGCATGCCCTTGTTTTTTCATCTGAGATGCCTTCTGACCTTCTTTTAAATAGTATTCTGTCACTTCCATGCCAAGATGACGACTTCCAGAATGAATCACAAGATAAAGCGTTTCGTCTTCCTCTTTGTCGACCTCAATAAAATGATTGCCACCGCCAAGTGTTCCTATACTGTGCTCTGCTTTTGATTCCTCTATCGCTTTAAAACAACGCAATCTGCGCAGTGCAATCTTATCACTCAGTTTATGACAGGTCTTTCTAACTGCACCACCGACAGGCACATTATCGCGAATGACAGTATCTAATTTTTGGCATTCAAGACGCTTTGCCTTGAGCTTGGCAATTGTCATGCCGCAACCAATATCCACACCAACTAAATTTGGCATCAACAAATCTCCCACAGTCATTGTCAACCCAATTGTTCCTACCTTGCCGGGATGCACATCTGGCATAACACGTATCTTGCTACCGATCGCACATGGATGGTCGCAAATCATTTGTAATTGCTTGCGCGCATAATCATCCATCGCATACTGTTCGTTTTCTGTTGTGTAAACAATTGCATTTGTGTATTTTCCATATATTGTAATCATAAAATCTCTTTCCTTTCCGATTGTGCATATCGCACGATATTCAAAAATACCATTCACATTCTTGCTGTGGTGTGCGACTCTGCGAATATAAAACCACTTCGCACACCTACAATTCTATCAGGGGCTTATCCAAGTCGAAGATTGTATCTTTACCGAGACAAAATTATATTTTTCTCATCCCTTTCCCTTATAAAAGTAAAAGTTTTTCTGACTAAGATAAATGATATCGCCCTTGATAAAAACTATTTTATAGTTTTTTATTTTAAAACAACCTGCGAATACTGCTGACTGTACAACAAAAAAACACCTCTAAAAGGTGTTTTTCTCAAAAAGCTTACGATTTCATATAATCACAAATAAATACAAAATACTTTTTAAACTGCTATAATCATATTATAACAGCTCTTTACAATGCTCTATGGAGAACTACACCCTGTTTTTTTGTTATTAAAATTCGTAGGTTGTTGAAATAAAACTGCATTTTGTCCTCCTTATCGAGCTTTTGTTAATTGTTACATATGACAAATAGTCCTCGACTATCTGTCATATTTTTACAGAGTTCGTGCTCTCCGTATTATCAAAAATATTACCAACAATATCCATGATGCCCACGGCTATGATGTCTGCCGCCATGACATCCATAATAATAATTGGAATCATACGTAACAGTAGGTGTGGTATATGTCACTGTAGGAGCCGGCGCTACATAAGTAGTTGTTGCTGTACTTGAAGTGCCTGCGCTGCTTACAGCACCATCTAGTGTACTTGCTGGAACTGGTTTTCCATGATCGTGACAATGATCACAAATTCCATCCTCATCTGCATCTACAAAATAATCACAAATCCCATCTGCATTCACATCAGCATAACAGTGAAAGTCACAGATGCCATCGTCATTTTCATCTACAAAATAATGATTTCCACAGATGCCATCACCATCCGTATCCATAAAGCATTCCCCTAAATTACAGCCTCCGATATGACAGGTAGCAACCTCCTCTGCAGCATTTACGGAAAACGCCGGAGCAAACATTACTGCGCAGGCAAGTCCCATAGCTAACAATTTCTTCATATCAATACCTCCTAAAATATAGAAAATCCTTTGCTTTTCTTAACCATAGCATACTTTATTGTCTTTTTCAAGCCCTTTCTACACTTTCTCAGAATAAACGCATAGTAAAGTTACTTTTCACACCCGCGCCAAAGTAGTGGGAATCATGCGCCAAAATGCTT
>CAJUAE010000031.1 GCA_910583965.1 uncultured Lachnospiraceae bacterium | reverse complement strand
GCAAGCAAGCTTGCATCGGATTTCTTGACCTTTTGACCCTGGTATCATATTATTAAATTTGGAGGATTATTATGGACACCAAAAATACATTTCGGCGTTTTCCTTCTATTAAAATAGATGGATATGACAATGCAGTTGTTACGGACTGCAACTCTATTTGCTCTCAAATATCTATGCTCTGTACAAAAAATATTAAAACTGTTATTGTGGTAGAATGCTATCCTGGCATAGATCAAAATGAATTGAGGATGTTATTTTCTGAGCTCAAAATTAATACCTTCATTTATAGCGACGATCTCGCATTGCCACCTGCAGAAATTGATGCACAAGTAAAGCGGGAATTAACAAATGACCCTGTTTTTGGTATCATGACAACATATCGATTGGAAGAATTTTATCCAATCGAAAATCTTGAGAAAGCACGCTGTAAAATTGATAATACCGCATCTGGAATTGTCTTAGTCTACGGTGTTGGCGCTTCTCTTGTATGTGAAGGCGATATTCTTATTCTTGCAGATATTACGCGCTGGGAAATTCAATTGCGCTACCGCCGCGGACTATCCAACTGGCGAACAACACACACAGATCTTCCACGCAATGAAAAATATAAAAGAGGCTTTTTTGCTGAGTGGCGCTGGGCAGACCGCATTAAGGACAGAATACTTCCCAAAATAGATTTTTATTTGGATATGACAATACAAAACACCCCTGCCATGGTCTCCGGTAAGGCTTACCGTGACGCTTTAATGCAAGTAGCAAGCCAACCATTTCGCATGGTGCCCTACTTTGATCCGGGTGTATGGGGCGGTAATTGGATGAAAACGCATTTTGAACTTCCAGAAAACGGCAAAAACTATGCATGGAGTTTTGATGGTGTTCCAGAAGAAAATAGTTTGCTGTTAGATTTTTGCGGGAAAATAATTCAAACTCCAGCCTTAAATCTGGTCTATTCTCACCCCCAAAAACTACTTGGTGATCGTGTGCATGCACGATTTGGCAAAGAGTTCCCCATTCGATTTGATATGCTGGATACAATAAATGGACAAAACCTATCCTTGCAGGTACATCCGCTGACAGAATATATTCAACAGAATTTTCACATGCACTACACACAAGATGAAAGCTATTATCTATTAGATACACAGGGCGACGACGCATGTGTTTATCTTGGAACGAAAACAGGAACCAATCCCGACGAGATGATATATGCCCTAAAAGAAGCACAGACAGAAAACAAACCTTTTCCAGTAGAAAAATATATCAATCGCATCCCTGTGCAAAAACATGACCATTTGTTGATACCCGCTGGAACCGTCCACTGTTCTGGCGCAAATACTATGGTACTAGAAATTAGTGCTACTCCTTACATTTTCACATTCAAGTTGTGGGACTGGGGACGACTTGATTTGGATGGTAGACCACGATCAATCCATATAGATCATGGCGCTGCAAATATTCAATGGCAACGCGATACAGAATGGGTACAAGAAAATCTTATTAATTCCATTACGCTCATACATCAAAGCGAGCAGGGTATAGTTGAACGCACAGGCTTGCACGAACGGGAATTTTGGGATACCTATCGTATCAGCACATCAACAGAGCTTCCCATTCACAGAAATGGCAGTGTCCATATGCTCAATTTAGTGGAAGGTGAACTTGCTACACTTATCAGTGAGGACGGACGTTTCGCCCCTATGGAATTACATTATGCAGGAACATGCATTGTACCTGAGGCTGCTGGAACATATCTTATCCATTCCATTGACGGAACTTGTGTGCGCATTGTTATTGCCTGTGTGCGTAGTTGATTGGTATATTACAATTCGCACGCGAACCTCATCTACCTGCTTTTGTGGGCGTACTAATACCATGAATCATAATAGAATAAGGTTACAATTCACACCCACGCCAGTTTTTATCATGTTATAAGTTATTGAGGTGTGAATTATAACAGATTTTGCACACAAAATGCTAAAAGGCAAGCATTTTGGCGCATGATTCCCACTACTTTGGCGCGGGTGTGAAAAGTAACAGAATAAGTCCTGTTTCAAAATATGCTAAAATATTTATATTGATTTTATATTTGCAAAAAGATATAATGTAGACGATAAAGAAAATACGATGAAAAACTACGAAAGAGGGGGAATTTTAAATGGAATCGTATTTCATGTTTAAAAATCTGGCAATTATTATTGTCGCTGCAAAAGTATGCGGAATTGCAGCCAGAAAATGTAAGGCACCACAAGTCGTCGGGGAAATCATTGCAGGACTATTAATTGGACCAAGCTTGTTAGGGTGGGTGGAACAATCAGACTTTCTCATACAACTTGCTGAAATTGGTGTCGTACTGCTAATGTTCTCTGCTGGCCTTGAGACAGACTTAAAAGATTTAATGAAAACAGGACCAATTGCCGCACTGATTGCCTGTGCTGGTGTATTCATTCCATTAATATGTGGCGCACTACTCTATATGGCTTTTTATGGCTTTTCACCTTGGGGTTCCGAAGAATTTTACAAGGCAGTCTTTGTAGGAACAATACTAACCGCGACTTCTGTGAGTATCACTGTAGAATCTTTAAAGGAAATGGGCAAATTAAAAGGACGCGTTGGCACCACTATATTAAGTGCTGCAATTATCGACGATATCATTGGTATCATTGTGCTAACCTTTGTGATAGGTTTTAAAAGTCCAGATTCCAAACCAATAACAGTTCTGGTCAACACTGTCTTATTTTTTGTATTTGCTATTGTGATTGGATTTATTTTCTACAAACTTTTTCAATATATAGACAACAAATATCCACATACAAGACGCATTCCAATTTTAGGGTTAGCGCTTTGCCTTGCTATGGCATACATAGCAGAAAAATACTTTGGTATTGCAGATATTACAGGAGCCTATGTAGCCGGAATTATTCTTTGCTCCATTCGTGATTCCAAATACATTGCAGAAAAAATGGACATAAACTCGTACATGTTGTTTGGCCCTGTCTTTTTTGCAAGTATTGGTCTAAAAACAAATGTAGAAAGTGTAACTATGAGTATTTTAATATTTTCTATCGCGTTTGTCGCTGTGGGGCTAATCTCAAAAGTTGTAGGCTGCGGAATCGCAGCTCGCCTGTGCAAATTTAGAGGAATTGATTCTCTTAAAATCGGTGTTGGAATGATGACGCGAGGAGAAGTTGCTCTGATTGTCGCACAAAAGGGATTGACAGTAGGTTTGCTAACCCCTGTATACTTTACATCTGTAATCTTTTTGATTATTGTATCATCCATATCGACACCAATTATTTTAAAAATATTATATTCCAAAGACACAGCTTCCCCGACATAGTCGGGGAAGTTCACTAATTATTCATTTTCTTCCTTTAAGTTTACAAGTCGCATACTTTCCATATCAATTCTTCTATAAAAACAATTGTTTGCTACTCCCTTATAGGAAGTGTGACAAATATTTCCTTTTAGTGGTCTGACTTTATATACCAATGAATTTTGCTCACAATTAACCAAAATTTCTATTAATTCAAATTCGTTTCCCGAGGTCTTTCCCTTGTACCACAATTCATTTCTTGATGTACTCCACAATACTAACCTACGCAATTTAATAGATTCTAACATCGCTTGTTCATTTGTATATGCCACAAGAATTATTTCCTTGGTATTCACATTTTGAATTGCGACAGGAATTACTTCCTGCCCTATCATCCTTGTAATTTTCTTAAAATCAAGTTTTAACTCGTTTGTTTCTTCTACATATCCCATTAAATTTTCCTTTCTTAAGGAATTGTAAAAGCGGAGTCTGTCACCAAACTCCGCCACACAAACCAACTATTTCATCAGTTCTTTTACCTTAGCTTTCTTACCAACGCGATCTCTTAAATAATACAACTTAGCACGTCTAACTTTACCAGCTCTCACAAGCTCAACTTTCTCAACATTCGGAGAGTGTAATGGCCATGTCTTCTCTACACCGACACCATTAGAAATCTTTCTAACTGTAAATGTTTTTCTATTGCTGCCGCCCTGAATCTTCAATACAGTACCCTCAAAAATCTGGATTCTCTCGCGGTTACCCTCTTTGATTTTACCATGTACACGCACAGTATCACCAACTTTAAAGTTATCAACGTTTTCCTTTAACTGTTCTTTCTCAATTTCTCTAATAATTTCGTTCATTTATCTTACCTCCTTATTTTTTCGACGTTCTTAATACTTCTATATTATGAGCATTTCTTATATAACTTGTACCAGAGGACCATCTCTTTATTCGCAACAGTAGTAATTTACCATAAATCCAGCTTAAATGCAAGTGGATTTTTCTATTTTCGCCCTTTTTTTGAAATCTGAGGAGGATTCGCTTCCAAATACATCGCATATAATTCCGGCCGTCGCTCTCTTGTCCTTTCCAAAGATTGCTCCAAACGCCATTTTTCTATGTTAGCATGATGTCCGCTTAAAAGAACTTCTGGCACTTTTCTCTCGTGCCAAATTTCTGGTCTAGAATACTGTGGATATTCCAAAAGACCATTTGCATGAGACTCTGTCTGGACAGATTCTCCATTATTCAAAACACCAGGTACAAGTCTTGACACTGCATCGATTATAACCATCGCTGGCAGCTCTCCTCCTGTAAGCACATAATCACCAATCGATATATAATCTGTTACAATTTCTTCCAAAACGCGCTCATCGATCCCCTCATAATGTCCACACAAAAAAATTAAATCTTCTTCCTGTGATAATTCCACTGCTTTTTTTTGATGAAAGACCTCTCCTTGCGGCGTCACATAAATTACCCTTGTCTTTGTTGCATTATTATTCTCTAATAATCCCTTTTGTTCTAATTTTCTTCGCTGTATAATATTATTATTTAATGTCTTCCAACAATCATAGACAGGTTGTGCTTGCATCAACATACCCGCACCACCGCCATATGTGTAATCATCTACCTTTTTGTGCTTATCTAGTGTATAATCTCGTATATTTACTGCTTCTATAGAGATGCATCCTTTTTCTTCTGCTCGTCCTATAATGCTAGTACGCAGCCCCTCAAGTACCATCTCAGGAAACAATGTCATAATATGAAAATGCATAAATCTCTCCTAATCCAACAACCCATCCATAATGTGTACTTTCATCTTTCTGCCTTCCATATCCACATTAAGAATACACTGTTTGATAGCCGGAAATAATATTTGTCGGCCATCCTCAAATTTGACCTCATACACGTCATTCGCGCCGGTCTCAATCACATTTGTCAACACACCAAGATACTGTTCCTGCTCATCATATACAGCCATATCAATCAAATCCGCAATGAAATACTCATCTTGTCCAAGTTTTACTGCATTTTCTCTTGTTACCAAAAGGGGCGTCCCTTTATATTTTTCGATATCATTAATAGAGTCAAAGCCTCTAAATTTTAGAATTGCATATTGTTTAAAAAACTTAACGCTTTCTATTTCAAGAGTTATCTTTTCCTTTCTAGTATCCAAGAGAACTTCCTTCAATTTCTTGAAACGCTTTACATCATTTGTTGTCGGAAATACTTTTACCTCCCCATGAACACCATGCGGCTGCGTGATAATCCCTACCTGTAATAAATCGTCCATTTTTATTCTCCAATCAAACTCTTTAACATGACAATCGAGCAAGAAAAATTACTTCTTTTACTCGCCACATCAGACACGAGCGTCATTACATAATTTCTCTCTATGTCCACATGTATAAAATATAATCAAAAGGTTCCTGTTTATTTATCCATTAAAATATTGAAAATTGTGCACTAAAATATACACAAGCATCCAAAGGGAAAATCAGCAGAAACTGACTAAATTGACATTAAAAGGTTATCTATATAAATCAGCGCATATAAAAAGGTGTTCTTTTGAACACCTTTTATGATCTTACACAATCTCAACATCCACCTTAAGATTATCTTTAGAAGATGCTGCCTTGACAACAGAGCGGATTGCTTTCGCAATTCTGCCTTGCTTGCCAATCACTTTCCCCATATCGGTCGGTGCCACATGAAGTTCTACAGTGATATTTTTACCCTCTGTCTTCTCTGTAACGACTACCTCATCAGGGTTGTCCACTAAAGCCTTCGCGATAACCTCGACTAACTCCTTCATCATTCACACCTCCATGAGTGTTCGATCCATCCTATTTTTCAATCCCTGCTGCCTTAAAAATCTTTGATACCACCTCTGTAGGCTGTGCACCATTTGACAACCACTTCTTTGCCAGCTCCTCATTTACTTTAAATTCACTGGGGTCTGTGTTTGGATTATATGTTCCAATTTCCTCAATACACTTTCCATCTCTGGGTGATCTCGAATCTGCTACAATGATTCTATAGATAGGAGCTTTCTTCTGACCCATTCTTCTTAATCTGATTTTTACTGCCATTTTTCTTCACCTCATAAATCTTTCTTTAAAATAATATATCACCGAGCAAAGAAATTTCATCTTCTCCTGCTCGTACCGGACACTTGTCAGCTTTGCTGGCAGATGCCTGTGTGTATTAAAAAGGAAGTTTAAATCTTCCTTTTTTACCACCAAAACCTCCCATCATTCCAGGAAGCTGCTTCATCATTTTTTGAGACTGCTCAAACTGTTTGATAAAGCGATTTACAACTGCAATGTCCACCCCAGCACCTTTCGCAATTCTGTGCTTTCGACTTGGATTTAGCAGTTTTGGGTCCTTGCGTTCCGCAGGAGTCATGGACAACACAATCGCTTCCATATGTGCAAGCTGTTTATCATCCACTGCTGCCTCAATGTCACTTGCCTTGAGTCCCATACCAGGCATCATGCCAAGAATACTGGAAAGACCGCCAAGTTTTTTCATTTGATTCATACTTTCTAAGTAATCCTCAAAATCAAATTTACCTTTTTTCAGACGCGAAGCCATTTCCTTTTCTTTCTCCGCATCCATTTCAAGGTTTGCCTCAGCAACCTTGTCAATCAGCGTAAGGACATCTCCCATTCCCAAAATGCGATTTGCCATTCTGTCAGGATAAAACTGCTCAATATCTGTCAGCTTTTCACCAGTACTCACAAATAAAATTGGCTTACTGGTAACCGATCTTACGGATAATGCCGCACCACCTCGTGTATCACCATCCATCTTTGAGAGAATTACTCCGCTTACGCCCACTTTTTCATCAAATTCTTTCGCTACATTGACAGCATCCTGTCCAGTCATGGCATCCACAACCAATAGCGTCTGATGTACTTCGATATTTTCCTTAATTTCTTGCAATTCTGCCATCATTTCTTCATCTATATGTAGACGTCCGGCAGTATCTACAATTACAATATTATTATTGTTTTTTGCCGCATGTTCCAGTGATGCCTTTACAATGTCAACTGGCTTATGATTACTTCCCATCGAAAAGAAATCCACTTGCTGTTTATCAGCATTTACATGCAATTGTTCAATTGCAGCAGGTCTGTAGATATCACATGCCACAAGCAATGGCTTTTTGCCTTTTAATTTTAGCTTTCCAGCAATTTTAGCCGCCGCGGTCGTTTTTCCGGCTCCTTGCAAACCACACATCATAATCACAGTCGTTGCCTTACCTGGCTGCAATTCCAATTCAGTGGTTTCAGATCCCATCAAAGATACCATTTCTTCATTTACAATCTTGATAACCATCTGACCAGGGTTTAATCCGTTCATAACATCAGAGCCAATTGCACGCTCCTCTACGGACTTCACAAATTGCTTTACCACTTTAAAGTTGACATCCGCCTCCAAAAGCGCCATTTTAACTTCTTTGAGCGCAGACTTTACATCTGCCTCTGTCAGTCGTCCTTTACTTCTTAAATTTTTAAATACATTTTGCAATTTGTCTGTTAAGCTCTCAAATGCCATCTGCTCAAAGCTCCTCTATAATTTCATTGGACAATCGTTTTATCTGCTCATCATCTGTAAGTTTATTAATCTGCTGGATACTTTGTTTAATTCTGGAAAATTTTTCTACAAGATGAAGCTTCTGTTCATAATCCACCAATAATTTATCACACCGTTTGAGCAAATCGTAAACTCCCTGACGACTAATTCCTTGTTCATCTGCAATCTCACTCAAGGACAAGTCATTGAAAATTGCATCTTCATATATCTTTTTTTGATGTTGTGTCAAAAGTTCTCCATAAAAATCATAGAGCATCCCTTTATATTCAAGCTTTTCTAGTTTGATTACAGCTTCTTTTGCTGTCAAGTTACCAGCTTTCACTTTCACTCCCATTTGTCCGCTGTGGCGGACTTTTAAATCAAGATAGCGAAATCTTTGATTTCGCTTTTACTCCCATTTGTCCGCTGTGGCGGACTTTTAAATCAAGATAGCGAAATCTTTGATTTCGCTTTTACTCCCATGCCACCTTTCATGGCTCAAATAGAAATACAAAATGCTGTATTTAGCATTTTTCACACGAACTCCCATCTGCCTGCTTCAGCAGGCGTACAAATCAAGATGGGTGAAATTTTAATTTCACACTATTTCTCCATTTGATATATCACACGGCTTTACCAGAATACTACAAAAAAGAATGCGTGTCAAGTATTTTTTCTTTACAAATTTTATTACTTTCTTTTCCACTTTTATTCTTATTTATTCCATCTATTTAATAGTTTGATTTTGTCCAAGGTGATATCTCTTTATTACGTACTCCTGACGGCACTCAAGCCCTTGTAAATGCTACATTCTTTGAAGTCCTCACTCTTTCACTTCAAACTTGTAACCCATTCCTTTTATACCTTTTACTTCATTTACTACTTTCTTTTCCATTCTTAACCTTATCTATTCTATATATTCTCTATTTTTCCATCTACTCCAGATACTTTGGTAGTTTTCTGGTAGTTTTTCTTTCCCTCCACCTTAAAACTATTTTAACGCACCTTTTTCCAAAAGGCAATGTCCATTAATATCTTGCACACTGGTTTTACTTCCAGCAATAGTAATATTTTGTCAGTGTACTTCCAAAGTTTTTATGTCTTTATCATATGCAGCATGATAAACTTTATTGATTTTCTCTTGTATCATCTATAGCAGCAATTAAAATCGGGTCTATGTAGTCTATGTCTTTGTTTAATCTTCTTACTTGGAGTTCTTTTAATGCTTCATCATAATTATTTATCCAGAATGTTCCGTAATTCTGCCGCTTTTCCTTTAAATATTGGAAATCGAATAAACTTAATATGTCCATTCCTAATAACGCTTTGTTTCCTATATCCTCAGAGAAAAAGAGTTTGATTTTGTCCAAGGTGATTTCATCTGTAAGTCTGAAATTTTCTACGATGTAGCCATATAGTTTTAGTTCTGTGCCTGATGCATCATATGCAATTCCCCTCATGCTGCTTTTCATTATCTTATCTTTAAATCTTATCAATCCTTTATTCTCTAATCCTATAACCGTATATGTCGCACCTGTATCTATTTTTGTTGTTATTTTTACTGGTTTAGTATTCAAAACAAATTTTATATCTGTAAAATATGATTCTCTATTAAACGCCCTTGTAGCTGGATTAGCTTTCTTTTTTAATTCTGTCTTATTAATTTTCATATTTAAGCCTCTCCCTTTGCATATATCGTATCTATTGTATATTCCAATTTAGGATTAAATTCGTAGCAGTCATATATCACTTCCTCAAACTGTTTGCTTGCTATTTCATCATATTTATAACCTAATTCCTCATTATTTTTACCAAGTATTATATAATAAATATATGCTAATGTATAATATCCTCCTGTACTTAGTTTTTTATATCCTGTTCGGTCAGATGTTAATAGTATACAGTTTGTTAAATCCTTTTGAAGCTCTTCTGTGCTAATCTCTTTTTCTGTATTCAATACCTTGTACACATAAGGTTCTACCTGTTGTACCTCCAAACCATAGTCTTGAAACACCTTGTCTACATTAATATTTTCCATACGTACCATCCTTTCTCTAAATGAACTTATATTTTATCCCTGTTCTTTTCCTTATTATAATGCACTTGAATCTATCTATCAATTATTATCTGATGTATTTATATTTCTCCTTTTTCTTCCTTGTACTCTTTATTATAATACTTTATATTATAATTATATGCCTTTATGCTTATAATGACGTATTTAATTTACAGCCCAGACTTGGAAGTACACTTCCAAGTCCTTCTATTTTTCAGCCTTTATAAACACCTCATTGCAGTCCATGCACATTACATTGATATCCTTTGTTGCACGAAAGCTGTTTCCACATGAAGGACATTTATATTTTCTTGTACTGCACTTTGGCTTTTTAGGCTGCATTTTATTTTTGTCAGTTTCACCACTCTCACTGCCATTTCCCGGTAAAACTGTCATGTCTATAATGCCGTCCCTGTTAATATCTATGGGCTTCTCTATTCCATGTTCTTTCAATACATTCTTAAATTCCTCACCTGGTTCCGTTTTACTCCAACCTATGTATTGTCCCTGTGATATAATTAAACCTCTCTTTTCTGCCTCTTCCTTAAACTTCTTATTATGGTATCTGCCATTCTGGGATACATCTGCTATCCCGTTTATCTGGCAGTAGTAATGTACCATCTCATGCAGTAATGTTCCCATGATATTTTCTATTGGTCTGTCCATATGTTCCGCGCTTATGTTGATTTCATTGAACCTTTTATCTTCTACACGCCACTCCTTGTTTATTGTAAAATGCCCGTTTGTCCTTGGACTGCTCATAATGCTTATTACGATTGGGGGAAGCTTTATCTTAACGCTGTTTTTCTCATATGTCTGTTGGCGGGACAGACGGTTTTTTCTGTTGTATTTTAGTGAGAATGCTGTACTGGTTTCTTTAAGCAGTCTTATTGATTTTATAAAAAGCTGTATTTTACAAAATTTCTGAAATTTTATATAAAACTTTTGTTCTTTATGAAATTTGGGGTAAATTCTTTCTCTTTCTTTTTCTCGAAATAATTTTTTTCTGATAAAAAACCACTTATTTTTTACCTTTTTCAATAAATTTCTGTTTTGCAAAAAATAATTTTCCTGAAATTCTGAAATTTTATATAAAAATGATTTTTCTAAAATTCTGAAATTTTAAGACTGAACTTTTTTATCAAATTTTTAGTATCACGTTTTCTTTTTTGCAGTATCATTCCTAAGTTAAACTTTCAAAAAAATAAAAGCCCTACACAGACTTTATCCGGCATGGCTTTTATTGCTTCTTCCTGTTTTCCTTATATGATTTTCTTCATCCGTTTCCTGTATGCTGCTAAAATGTCGTCCAAAAATATACAGTCTAATCTCCATTGTCTGTCATCTGGAAGGAGAAACCTTCCTATTTCAACCCTGCGTCCATCCATAAACACCTGCAAGATGGATACCGCATTCCCCTTTCGTATGCTTGTCAGCTGGTACTTCATCTGTTTCCTCCCCCTTCATATCCTCTGCACAGTTCTCAAACAGTTCATCTGCAAGTATCCTGTTGTACTCATTCCCTATTACATTTATTATGAAATAAACAGCCCGCTGTCTATGCCCTCACTAATCATACTAACCTGTATCCCGAATGTTTTCTTTACACTCCCTTGCTTAAATTCAAACCCTTTTTTGTCTAAATAATTCCTTATCATTTTTATATCCATTCCTTTCGCTTCGCTCAAGGCACAAAATGCAATGAAAATGGTTTGCCTGAGCGTATTTTTTTCTTTATAATTCTTCTTATAGGGAACTCGGTATACTACAAATCACGGGGAGGTGAGTGGGCTGTCCAGCCTGCCGGATGACCGTATTTTTCTGACCTGTTCAAGCATGATCTTGTTGCCGGAAGCTTTATGCCGCCCGCTGACATCCGCCAGCTTCGCGACCTTATGCGCTACCGTTTCAAACTGACCTGCTTTAAATCAAGTGAAAAGAACCGCTTGCAGAACTGTCTCACGGTTTCCAATATCCAGTTGGGAAACGTTGTTTCGGACACCTTCGGCAAATCTGCCCAGGCGATACTAGATAAACTTTTGGAAAATCCCACAGATACTTTAAGCTGTCATACCATTGAAAGAAGCTGTTTGATGGTATCCTTTTAAGCCTTCCTACTTTTACTACACTGAACGGACAGTCTGGGCTGTTTATGTAATCATAACATTTGCTCTTTCCCATGTTCATGACTTCCGCCACCTCGTACACTGTTAAAAATAATTGTTCCCTTATGTTTTTAGACATAGTTCAATTGCTCCCTTCTTTTTTATTTAAAAAAATATATAAACTATACTCATAAGTCTAAAAACACGATTCTATTATTTTTTCAATGTATCTGACTGTCTTACACTGCCCTTTTAAACATACAGGGCTTTATCAGTTTTTCTCTTTACCGCGTACTCCCAACAGCCCTCAAGCCCTTGTAAATACTACATTCTTTTTCACCAAGCCCTACCTTTACACTTCAAACTTGTAACCCATTCCCCATACAGTTTTTATCAAATCACCTTTCTCTCCTAGCTTACTTCTCAATTTTTTCACGTGGGTATCAATTGTTCTGGCATCACCAAAATAGTCATAATTCCACACGCTATTGAGAATCTTTTCTCTTGAAAGCGCAATTCCTTTGTTCTCCATAAAATAAGTCAATAACTCAAATTCTTTAAAGCTCAAGTCAATGTTCTTACCATTAATTGTCACTACATGTGCCGCCTTATTAATAATTATTTCGCCATATTCAAGCACTTCATTTTCTGTACTTTGATTGGTTCTACGCAAAATTGCCTCCACTCGCGCCACAAGAATTTTAGGACTAAATGGCTTGGCAATATACTCATCAACTCCTAGCTGAAATCCTTGGAGTTCGTCTCGTTCGTCTGCGCGCGCCGTTAGCATAATAATGGGCACTTTAGAATAATTTCTTATTTCTTTACAGACCTGCCATCCATCCATCTTGGGCATCATGACATCTAGTATAATAAGTGCTGTCTCTTGATTTGCAAAAAACATATCAAGTGCTTCGCTTCCGTCGCCAGCCTCAATCACCTCATAATTTTGCTTGACAAGAAAATCTTTCACCAGCTTTCGCATTCTGCTTTCATCATCCACCACTAATATTTTAAGTCTATTCATACTAAAATCAGCTCCTTTCTAATATGGAAACTCTCTATATTAAGATAGTTTTATATGTTAACCATTTTGTTTTTATATTATAACATCTCAAATATTAATTGCGTTATTTTAACTAATAACTTATTCAGACAATATTTCGTCATGCTACTTTTGTCTGCTCAAATTGAAAATGGCTTTTTAAAATTACAGAAAAGCTGTTCGTAAACAACCTGTATCCCATTTTTACAAGTTCTTTATAAACAGCTCCCAATCTCTATCTTATATAACATGAACTACAATGCGACTTACTTTTTATCCGTTCCCAACAGCTCTTTCTCTTTTTCACGGATTACTTGTTCCCGTTCAGACAGTTGTTGCTCCCACTGTGCATAACGATTTTGCAATATATTTTCATAGTTAAACACAGTAGGTGCAGAGCCTATTGTTGATACCACAACCACCGCAACCAACAAAAATACCAAAATAATATTGGCAACTATTGAAGTTCTCCTGCTGAAAAATTCCTGTTTGTTCTTTTGTTTTGCTGGCTTTCGGCTTGCTATAACCCGCTCAACGGTAGGATTCGCACTTTCTCGCATACTATAGACACCATACACCGGAATATTTGCAGGTGTATCGCCTGAAAGTGTACTTTGTTGCAAAATCCGCTGCAACTTTTTCAGGAATACATATCCCACAGGCGTCCTAAATACCCGATTGTTTATCGCTTTCTGATACACTGCGCTTACCATATCCTGATTTTCATAATCCAGCTTTTCCTCAAGTCGTTCTATCCGCTGTTGCTCATTTCTCGCAAGCTCCGCATCTTTCTCTGTTCCAAATTGAAACCCATCTACAATCCAATCTGTTTTATCTGCCATAGGAATTTCTCCTGTCTTTCACTGAACTTTGTAGACATACTACACACCTTTCTTCTCAAAGACTCTCAATTGTCTTATAGGCGTCTACATATAACGCTTCTAATTGTTTCATTTCCTGTTCAAGGTTCATGTCCTGAACCCTGAGCTTCTCTACCATAGGAATCAATAAATGATATATCTTGTTAATTCCTAGATTTGATACAAATCCTTTCATTGTATGTGCTCCCTCAAAAGCCTCCTTACAATTCCCCTTCTCGTAGCCTTCTTTTAACTTTTCAAAGCTCGAATCATCCAAAAACTTTTTCAGGCATTTCAGATACAACGTCTCATTATTTAAGAAGCGTTTCATTGTTCCATCCACGTCAAATCCTTTTTCTTCTAAATATTTCTTTTGATTTACTTCCATGTAATATCCCTCCATCAGCCATCAATCTTGCATCAATCCACTTACATCAAGAATTAATGCAATGCTGCCATCGCCAAGCTGTGTACATCCAGAGATACCATGTACCTTCTTAACGTAAGGCGGAATTGGCTTTACAACGATTTCTTGTGTTCCGACTAACTCATCAATCAATACACAAAGCGTGTTTCCTTCATATTCAAGAAGAAGCATAACACCATCTTCCACATCTGTAACTGCATCTTCTAAATGATACTTTTGGCTAAGTCGAAGTATCGGATAGCATTCTCCTCGAATCATCACGTACTCTTCACCATTTGGCTCATGGATTAGTTGATTGTCTGTCACGCGAATGAACTGTTTGATTGCACCAGTCTCCATCACAAACTTTGTATTGCCATTGCGCATAACAATACCATCTATAATTGCCATTGTCAATGGAATTTTCATTGTCATTGTTGTGCCTTCACCCTCAACCGAATCAATGTCGAGTACACCGCCAATTTTTTGAATGTTCTTGACTACAACATCCATTCCTACACCACGGCCAGAAAATTCTGTCACCTTTTCCTTGGTAGAAAATCCTGGAAACGTAATAAATTGGAAAATTTCTTTATCACTATAGTCACTCTCAATTCGATTGTCTGGAAGAATACCATTTTCCCATGCCTTTTTATAAAGTTTATTCCTGCTAAGTCCTTTTCCATTATCCTTGACAGAAATCCATACTTTACCGCCTTCGTTCTTCGCTTCAAGTGTAACTTTTGCTGGTTCTGTCTTTCCAGCAGCTCGACGTTCCTCAGGCGTTTCTACACCGTGATCCACTGAATTTCTGACCAGATGCATCAATGGATCAGAAATATTTTCAATAATATTTTTATCAACTTCTGTTGTGTCACCAATCATTTCAAATTCAATATTTTTTCCAAGTTTCCTTGACATATCGAAAACTGTTCTATTCATTTTCTGGAATGTGTTGGTAAGCGGCATCATTCTCATAGACATAATAAGTTCTTGCATTTCGGTCGTAATTTTAGAAAGCTGCGATGCTGCCTTCTGAAAATTGGAAAGGTCAAGGTTCGGCACTTGCAAATCAGGATTTTGAAGTACCACAGACTCTGCGATAACCATCTCACCCATCAAATCCATCAACATATTCATCTTGTCAATGTTGACACTCATAAAAGCCTGTTTTACTTCTTTTTTCTTTTTCTTTGTAATCTGTTTTGCTTTTCCAGCTTCTTTTTGAATAACATAATCGCCTGGTTGTGGATGTGCTTCTTCCTTCTTTTGCACCTCTATATCTGTTGCAGGTACTTCTGCACTTTCCTCCTGAACAGGCTCATCCGAAAAGCCCCTTTCAAATTCTGCAACAGCGCACTCTGAAATCATAATATCACTAATTTCAGAGGTAGTATCAAGCAACTCACGCAGTTTGTCTTCTGTAAAATCTCCTCTCACAAGCATCAGAAAACCTTCTGCCAATATTGTGTCAGAAGAATTTTCATCTGTGAGGATATCTTCTGGCCAGTAATGTACATCTTCTGTATATTCCTTCAAGGCATATGTCGCCGAATATGCACGCAAATTGCTCATCTGTGTATCTTCGTGATATGTAATTTTAATTCGGAAACACTTTGCTGTTCCTGAAACCTGCGGCGCAATATAAAACTGATTGGGTCCAAGCCCCATGTTAGATGAAGTTTCTGGAGCCGGTGGCTGCTCTTTTTCTGCCTCCTTAGGCGAATCTGCTGCTCCTTTCAGATTCACTAAAAACTTATCCATCAGCTCTATCAACTGCAAATTATCACCGTCTGGATCATTGCCATCTTTAATTTTTTCCATCTCTCCATTGATAAAGTCCATAACCTGAAAAACGATATCCGTAAGCTCCATATGAGGCTCTTTAATACCAATGTTCTCTCTCAGATAATAAAAAATATCTTCCAGCTTATGTGACACCTTCATAATGTTATCATACATCATGACTCCTGATGAACCCTTGATTGTATGCATGATTCTAAATATCTCATTGATACTGTTCTCATCAAAAGCTTCGTCATCCTTGGTTTCTAACACAATCTCCTCAAGATTTTCCAAAAGTTGGCCATTCTCATAAATGTATATGTCCACCATTCCGTCTAAATTGAATTCCTCAGCCATGCGGGCACCCCTTCCATTACAATACCATTAATCTTACGTTTTTCAGTAAAGTGCAAACTAAGGCACAATACATTTACTTACAATTTTATATCGAATCCGCACAATAGTCAATGTTTTCTGATAATATTTATGATACAGTACTGGCATCAAAAAATAGTAGCGTGCTTGTACCATTACTATTTGCGCCTTTTTATAGGGATTTGCTGCTTTTTATGCCTTCGTGAAATAAGCTTGTGTCAGATTTTGGCAATAACATTTTTATTACCCATAAGTCCAAAATGTAATAAACGAAATATTATAGTTATATATTTGTAATAAGTTTGTAATTTATATGAAATTTTTAATTTATTTTTATTACATAGATTTATTTGTCTGAATAAATTTGAAATATTTTTATAAGAATAGTATTGTCTAAATCCCGTTTTGCATTTATAATAATCTAAGATTTAAATTGATGAATATTATTGAATATCAGGGCTGTCCATTACTCTTGTGTGTTTTTATGAAAGGAGCTCTCAAGCCATGAAAAAATATACCAACTCCGTAATTGCGCTTTTTATATGTATGCTGATATTAACTCCATCAACAGTATATGCTGAGGAATTAGCCTCCATGCCAACATTCTCTGTTATCCAACCAATAACAGGCGCATCTCTACCAAATGAAAATCTCTCAGCAAGTCTTACTACTCGTTTAAACGCTTATCTTGCAGACAACTTAAATAATGGAAATATTGATATGCAGAAATTCAATGATATTCTCTCAAGTGGAATGGTCTCAGAAAATGCCTTTTTTGCAGATTCTGTATTTGTCGGTGATTCACTTACAGTTGGTTTTGCAGAATATTGTAGAACACATGACTCTATCGCATCGGATACCACATATTTTCTAGCAAGAGTTAGTTGTTCAGCCAAAGCTGCCATCTCCAGAAATGCACTCACAACACACGCCAATATTATGCCAAAATATAAAGGAAAAGTTCAGTTTATTGAAGATTCCGTGGCACAATTGCCAAATGTGTCCAAAATGTTTATCTGCTTTGGAATGAATGACCTAACAGGCAGTACGCCAGAACAATTCACAGCAGATTTACAAACTCTTATAGAAAGAATTACTGCTAAAACTCCTGGACTGCAAGTATATGTAATCTCTATTCCGTGTGTTATGTCTGATGTCAGCAATGGTGGTTTGAACAACAAAACAATTCGGTCCGCAAATCTCTTGTTACAAAATGCATGTGTTCAGAATGGATGGGGTTATATTAATATTACAGAACATTTGATGGGATCTAACAATGCACTTCGTCCCGAGTATAGTTCTGACCATTATGTACATGAAAATAGTCATGCCTACAAAATATGGAATAATGTGTTAAAGGACTATGCCTTCTGGGAAATTACAAAATAATTTGCCTCCAACGATAGTCCTATTTCATAATCAAGCGTGATACTTAAATTTTGCAGCACTTGGCCCAAAAGGAAATATACGATTAAAACCTATGTCCAACACACAAGTAGGGGAAGAAACTTCTTCCCCTACTCGACTTGTTATAATGTCTCAAATGTTTCCCGAATCGCTTTGATAAAATCAAGACTATTTAAAAGCACTGGATTTTCACAAGTGGAAATCAGGGACAAACTCTTTGTCATTTTACCATCCTCAACAGTTTTAATACATGCTTTCTCTAATTTATCCGCAAAATCCTGAAGTTCTTTTATGCCATCTAATTCGCCACGCTTACGCAGCGCACCAGTCCATGCAAAAATTGTCGCAATTGAATTTGTAGAAGTTTCCTCTCCCTTCAAATGTTTATAGTAATGACGTTGTACAGTTCCATGTGCCGCCTCATATTCATAGACACCGCTTGGAGATACCAACACGGACGTCATCATAGATAAGTCTCCATATGCTGTCGCAACCATATCGGACATCACATCTCCATCATAATTTTTGCACGCCCAGATAAATCCACCTTCCGAGCGAATTACACGTGCCACAGCATCATCAATTAGTGTGTAAAAATATTCTATTCCTAGCCTCTCAAATTGTTCTTTGTATTCTGTGTCATAAACTTCCTGAAAAATATCTTTAAATGTATGATCATATTTTTTAGAAATAGTATCCTTAGTCGCAAACCACAAATCCTGTTTTGTATCAATTGCATAGCCAAAACAAGCTCTTGCAAAGCTAGAAATAGACTCTGTTGTATTATGAATACCTTGAATAATTCCAGCACCCGCAAAATTATGAATTAATTCCCTTGTCTCTGTTCCGTCCTCCGCTGTAAATACTAGCTCCGCCTTTCCTTTTCCTGGCACTTTAATTTCTGTATTTTTGTACACGTCACCGTATGCATGGCGGGCAATTGTGATAGGCTTTGTCCAATTTTTTACATAAGGAACAATTCCTTTTATTAAAATTGGTGCCCGAAAAACAGTTCCATCTAAAATTGCCCGAATCGTCCCATTTGGGCTTTTCCACATTTCTTTGAGATTGTACTCTTTCATTCTAGCAGCATTTGGCGTAATCGTTGCACACTTGACTGCCACGCCATATTTTTTGGTCGCTTCCGCAGAATCTACAGTCACCTGATCATTTGTCTCATTGCGATGTTCCAACCCAAGGTCATAGTACTCTGTCTTTAAGTCAATATATGGAAGAATCAACTCGTCCTTAATCATCTTCCAGAGGATTCGCGTCATTTCATCCCCATCCATCTCTACCAAAGGTGTCGTCATTTGAATCTTTGCCATTCTTATCTCCTCCTAAATCTAATGATAGTCTCTCAGATCTCCCTTGCACCTACTTTTGCGGCAGATTTTTGTCATAACTGTTCTGTCTATACACACAAATCTAATCACCCTATATTCGGCCCCCTCATAAATTTGTGCACATCTTGCCAAAAATTTTCTTGCAATATCAGGCACAAAAAGACTTTGAGTGTCTATTAGTGTTTTGTACTCAAACCACATTTTATCATATTTTGGTACGCATTACAAATATGTTCGTCCGCAAGTTTTTCTGCAAGTTGTGCATTCCCATCACGTATGGCTTCCATAATACGCTTGTGTTCATTCACAGCCGCTGCGCTTCGCGCTTTATCAGAGAGAGTCTGCTGCCGCTCCTTCTGCACATACTGATGGAAATCTTTTAACAAATGTATCAACATTTTACTCTCACACGCCTCATATAAATGCATGTGAAATCGATTATCCAGCTCAATCAACTGCTCATAATGCTCCTTTGACAGATGAAACTCACTCAAAAGAATAATTTCTTCCAACTCCTCAATTTTTTCTTTTGTAATCTTCTCAGTTGCCCATCTCGCACACAAACCTTCCAAAAGAGAACGAATTTCATAGATATCTGTCACATCTGACGCGGAAATACCTGTGACATATGCCCCCTTATTTGGCACAATCCGAATCAGTCCTTCCAGTTCCAACTGTCGAAACGCCTCTCGTACTGGCGTTCTACTAACACCAAGTTCCTCTGCGATTGCTGCTTCTTTTAACTCGTCATTCTCCTGATATGTCCCATTTAAAATCGCTTCTCGCAACTTCCGAAACACTTTTCCTCGCAACGAATACTTGTCCAATGAATCATGATTCTCATCATACTCGCTCATTTTCGTCACCTCGTTATTTATTATCCATATGTATACACATGACTAATGAAATTTGCCGTGCGTATCACACTATCCACAACCGCAATATAGCTGTTATACTGAGTGGTTAACATTTTTGACCGCCCAGCATAACACCAAGCGTCTTACACCCCTCTGCAATCACAGCAAGCAGCTCATCATCTGTGAGAACAGTCACTCTGCCGCTCTCATATTCTGTATCCACCCACGCTTTTACATACGCCACAAGTTCTGAAGACTTACTAATCTTTTCATCTTCCTTAAACTGATAATAGGTATTAATCCAGTGTGCAATTCCTGCAAGTCCTGATGTGTTAGACACTGCGCACAGCACAGGGCGATTAAGGAACTTTTCTGTGTCAAATATATTATAAATTTCCTCATTTTTTAGCAATCCATCTGCATGAATACCCGCTCTTGTGACATTAAAGTTCTTTCCAACAAACGGTGTACGCTCTGGAATATGATAGCCAATCTCTTTCTCATAATACTCTGCAAGCTCTGTAATAACAGTCGTGTCCATACCGTTCAAGGTTCCTTTAAGCTGTGCATACTCAAAAATCATCGCCTCAAGTGGTGTATTTCCAGTACGTTCGCCAATGCCAAACAACGATGTATTAACACCAGAACAACCATATAACCATGCTGTTGTGGAATTTATAACCGCCTTATAAAAATCATTGTGCCCATGCCATTCAATCCATTTATGTGGCACGCCTGCATGGGTATATAGCGCATAAATAATCCCCTGTACACTTCTTGGAATCACTGCGCCCGGATAATTTACCCCATATCCCATTGTATCGCAAGCGCGCACCACAATTGGAAGTCGATATTGCTCTGATAACCGCATCAACTCTTGACAAAACGGAACAACATATCCATAGATATCTGCTCTAGTGATATCTTCCAAATGGCATCGCACACTAATGCCTTCTTCTAAGCAATCCCGCACAACTGACAGATAATGTTCCATTGCTTGTCGTCTTGTCATTTTAAGTTTTAGAAAAATATGATAATCCGAACAGCTTACAAGAATACCCGTCTGCTTCATTCCAATCTCCTTGACCAGCTTGAAATCCTCTTTGCTTGCTCGTATCCACGAGGTCACTTCAGGAAACTGATAGCCGCGCTCCATACACTTGTAGACAGCATCTCTATCTTTCTGACTGTACAGAAAGAACTCACTTTGTCGAATCATACCATTTGGACCGCCAAGCCTGTGCAAATAGTCATAGATTGTAACAATCTGCTCTGTGCTATAGGGTGCCCTAGACTGTTGTCCGTCACGAAACGTTGTATCCGTAATCCAGATTTCTTTTGGCATATTGTGTGGAACCACACGGTCATTAAACGGAATCTTTGGTATCTCATCATAAGGAAACATATTGCGAAATGCATTAGGTTTCTCTACATCTTGTAATTGATACATATGTTCCTCAATCTGTAAAAGATTATTATGTTCATTCATGGTAATAGGTCGATTTTCAAAATATTCACTATTGTCTACCATCGCTTTTCCTCCTCAGTTTTTCATGTATGCATTCTTATCTGCAATCATTTGCATATGGATTTGCTACAAAAATGCATTTTTGTATTATTGTATACAAACATACAGTCTTTGTCAATATGTAATTAAAAATATCCTTGCGTAAGCAGGCTGTCTATCCGAAGCATCCCTGCACCCTGCACACCCCAACTCTGTCCCAGATCCATTGCCGATCCCAACAATAGCCGCCGCAATTCCCGATTTGTCAATTGCGGATACTTTTGCAAACACAGTGCACATGCACCACTCACAATAGGTGCTGACATAGATGTTCCACTTTTCGCAATATATGGTGTTGTGTGAAAATGAGAACTACAAGACATAATATCTGTACCGGGCGCCACAATATCCGGTTTTTTTAGAGGATTATTGACAGCTGAAGTATCTTTTCCAGGTCCTCTGCTAGAATACTCATTACAAAGCCGTCCATATTTTGGCTTGTAATCGCCGTCATGACACCCTACACAGACACACCCTCCACATTCGCCAATTGGTGATAATGTCATAGGATTTGGTCCCTTATTTCCTGCTGCTGCAACAATCATAATATTTTTGTCCCATAAATATCGAATATATTTTTGGAATTGTTTCCAATCCTCTGGATCAATCCCTTCCTCTGACTCCATCTCAATTGATATATTGAGAATCCGAATGGGAATACTTTTCATTAAATCAGATATCCAAATCAATCCTTGTGTAAGATTTTTAAGGCTGCCGCCGCCCTCTTTGTCCAATACTTTGCCGCAAACCAACATACACTCTGGTGCAATCCCTCGATATTTTCCTTTCGATACTGCACCATTTCCAGCCAAAATCCCCGATACATGTGTTCCATGCCCATTATTATCATAAGCAGTGTTCTTATTTGATACAAAATCCTTAAAAGAAGCAATTCGTCCTCGTAAATCTGGATGCGCTGCCACACCACTATCCAATACTGCTACGTAAATTCCCTTTCCTGTATAATGCTTTACTGCTCTGTGTTCGCAGCCAATCATTCTGCGTACTCTGTCCATTTTCATTCCCTCTGTAATGGTCTGATACGCAAACCATCACGTTGTATCTTCATATTAATATATGTAGGGAACGTCTTAAAGTACACAAAAGAGCTTCTCTTTTTGAGAAGCTCTCAGCTACTATCTATAACATTTTATGTAACAGTTCAGCCTTCGGCTTGATGCCCTTACCTCATAACTATTTTATGTACTTTGCAGCAAATACAAAGTCTTGAGATAAAATAATTACCATTTTATTCATTGCGGATTGCCGCAAGTGGACTCAATCGCATTGCTCGTAACGAGGGGATAAATCCTGCAATCATACCAATTACAATGGCAAAAACAATGGCGAGTGGGCTCAACCATAATGGAATCCGACAAATCGCACCTGAGATACCCATACTGGCAGTCGCCTCACTTCCAGCCACAAGGCCATTAATTACTATACTCAATCCATAACTAAAGCCGACACCGACCACCCCTCCAATAAATCCAATAAATCCAGCTTCCATCAAAAACAATCCCTGTATATTGCGAATATCACAGCCAAGCACCTTCATAACCCCAATCTCTTTGGTACGCTCATAGATAGACATCATCATAGTGTTTGTGATACTGATTGCTGCCACCAACATAGCAACAGCACCAATTGCCCCAAGCACTGCCTGTATCATATTCATTGTGTCAAGTTCTTGTTGTATCCACTCTGCTGAACTGTATGCATTATAGCCGCTATCTTTCAACCAAGTTGTCAATTCTGTCACATTTGCCATATCATCCACTTGGACAATAATTTCTGAATAAAAAAGCTCATTGTATGGTTTTCCATTTTTTCTCGTTGGCTGTCCTGGTATTGGATTTTTCTTGAAGATACGTTTTAGTTCTGACTTTAGTGCCTCCATATTACAAAGTACACTTTGACTGTTATTGTTATTCCACTCTCCAAGTTCACCCTCCATAATACCACATGCCTCTATCAAGTATTTTTTAGGCTGTTTTACCGGATTACCGTTTTCATCAGAACCACCCTGTGAACGCCAATATGCATCGGTATCGAAGATTACAAAAATAGCATCTTCCATCAAGTCAATGTCTGGTGCTACCCCTGTCTCCCAGAAAGAATAAACATTTGTTTTCTCTACATAAAAATTCGTGAGCACATTATTTCCATAGAAAAATTGCAGTTTTGTATCGGAATCTGGAAGTTTTCCCTTTCCGATTGAAACATTCATAGTTTCAAATTCTTCTTTTGTAATACCATAAATATCAAGATGTCCTGCGTATTTCCCAACCTTTGCTATTGCAGAAATATTTAATCGAGGATAAACCTCCTTAACGTGTTCCATTCCCAAAAGTTCCTGAACGAACGTATCATCAAGTCGTTTTTCCTCAGTTTGACCGCTGCCACTGTTGCTAGAAAAATAATATCCTCCGCCAGAAATCTGTATCTGCGTCATAGAACTATAGTTAGCATAATTATCCAGCATTGACTGTTTGAGTCCATTTCCAAGTGCAACCATAACGACAATGGAGGTAATACCAATTACTACTCCCAGCACAGTCAGCACAGTACGAAGTTTTCGTTTCCACAGATTGGATATGCTCATGCGCAATAAATCAAAGATTTTCATTATACATCATCCTCATCCAGCAAATCCATATCTTCTTTATGCTTCTTTGCTTTTCTCTTTTTGGAAATAATTGTAATAACAATCACAATGATTGCGATCACTGCCGCTGCAATACCAATGATTCCGACAAGAGGTATTTTCTTCTTTGGAGTTTCTTCCTCTATTGGTTCCATAGGCATATCTTCCATCATTCCATTATCCATCATCATCTCATAAACCATAAGATTTAGATCTTTCTCAAACCGTGTCTCATTTCCTGCTTCGTCCTCATATGTAATCACAGCCTTGACAATGCCTTCTCCCGTATCGGGTGCAATACCTGTCAACATCGAATCAACATTTTGTGTTGCGCCCGGCGCAATATTTCCAAGATAGGTAATACCACTCTCCACTGTTGTACTCTCATAAGTAACTTTTACATTGTAAAGTGTTGTCTTACCAGTATTAAATACGCTAAACATAACGTTAGACTGTTCCCCTACTGGAATAGATTCTGGCATAATCTCTGCCGCGCCAGTATCAACCTTTGCCTCCTGCTTAATCGGCACAGATACATTTGCAGCATCTGATATATTAATCTGATCTTCTGTATCATACTTCATATTTACAGTCAACACATATGGTTTCTGAGAAAGGTCTGATTTTGCCTCCATCTCAATACTCATATCATATGTTTGCCCCGGTGAAATGCGTTCTGTGTAGACAGAGCTGGAACCTGATGTTGGCAAAAATGCCGAGTATGTAGCGTCCGCGTCCTTTCCTTCCACAGTTGCCTCCAAGTTAAAAAGTACATTCTCAACTGCGGTCTCCTTTGAGGTATTTTTGACACTTACTGTTAATTTAAACGTTGAACCTGCATAAACCACTTCTGGCTCTGTGCGATAACCTGTTACAATAATACGTGGATTTGTTGTTTTCTTTTCTGATTCGTCTTCATCTTTTATCAAAAGTTTTTCCGGATCAGCACCCTTTATATTAATATAAGTTGTGATATCTGTCTCTGCCAATGCACCATTCTGATAATACTTTACATGAAAACTCAATGGATAACACCCTGTAAGCACATCCTGTCTGACATTAAAATACCAACCAATATCCATTCGTTTATTATACGCATCTGTAATATCTTTAGACGCCTGTATAATTGGAAGCATTTGTGCATCATATGCTTGATTAATATCAAATGGCCACTTTGTTCTATCATTCGATACTGTCGGTGTGATTACAACATCTGTAATGTCCGATTTTCCTAGATTAATCAAGGATAACACAACAAATGTAAGTTCGCCATACTGCGCACTTGTAATAGGAACCTCATTAGACAACATTAGAAACTTTTCAGTTTCAGAAGTATTTTCTTTTAAAATTTCTTCCAGATATTTTTGAGCATCCTCCTTATAGCTTCTCAGTTCATTCATAGTAAGCGGTGCATTTTCCATATATGACATAGCATTGTTATAAACCTTATCCATGCGCTTGCGCTTATCCTCTGTCAACTTATAACGCGCTTTCAAATCTGTATAATATCGATTCAATTCTCCTCGAATCTGATCTTTCCATTCTTTTGATGCATACTCGTCACTTGGACTGTTCTGTGTAGAATTACTGTCTGATGAATTACCTGTTGCAAATACAGTTATTGTATTACCACACAGTAAAACCACTGTAAGTATCAAAATTAATATTTGTTTTACCTTTTTCATTTTCTTCCTCCATTCTTGTACATTCTATGTTCTTCTACTGCTTTTTATTTCCCTTCTCGAGTATTATCCACCATATCTACGATTTTGCCATCTACAATCCGAATAATCTTGTCAGCAAAACTTGCCAAAGTATTGTCATGTGTAACCATAATCAAAGTACGTTTCTGCTCTCTCACAACGCTCTGCATCAGATTCATAATATCTTTTGAAGTATTGGAATCAAGATTTCCAGTTGGTTCATCTGCAAAGATAATCTCTGGATTCACCACAAGGGCTCTTGCAACACCAACGCGCTGTTGCTGGCCTCCTGACATTTGATTTGGTCTGTGATCCCAATATTTATCAAGCCCTACCAAATGTACCATTTTTTTTGCCCGCTTTGTGCGCTCTCTCTTGGACACACCTTGAAAAGTTAGCGGCAGCGCTACATTCTCCACTGCGTTCATCGTTCCCATCAGATTAAATGATTGAAAAATAAAACCAATATGTTCTCGTCGAAATCGTACTAACTGGTTCTCGCTTTTCGTCTCCATATGTTCACCGACAATAACAATCTCACCCTTAGTAGGTTTTTCTAAACCTGCTAACATATTGAGCAAAGTTGATTTTCCTGAGCCAGATGTTCCTACAATTGCACAGAACTCGCCACGGTTGATACTGAAGCTCACTCCATTCAGCGCACGCACTCGATTCTCGCCAATACGATACACTTTATATAAATCCTTGACTGTAATGACTGGTTTCGTTATCTTCCCCTCTGTTCCTGCCATTTTCCCCTCCTTAACATGTATGTAGACTCTCGGACTTTCTTTGTATCTGGAAAAGATGCAAGCTGTATTGTTTGAATTAATACAGTTCATACGCTTTCCTTTTGAAATCATAGCACACATAATACAAAATTTCAACTAATACATGCAAAAAGAAGATATAAGATTGCTTAAACTTATACCTTCTTTTTAAGGATTTTTAATAGTTATAATCCACGTACTCTGTGTCTTTGCGAAGTTTTCCATGAACGATGTTTCTGTATTCTTTGGTATCATCGCTCATATATTTAATTCCTTTTCTATGGTCTGCCATAATGTTCCTCTGATTCTCAGATAGGGAATTTGGTATCTCCGTTTCCACAATTTTCATATCGGCAACCTGTGTGACTGGCGCATATGCAAACTCACTAAACTCCGTGTAATATGTGTTCATCTCCACATAATCCCCAGTTTCAACATCCGCAGGAAAAATAGTAACTGCCTTATCATACCCTTCCTTAAACTGGAAGATGGCAATCTGTCCTTTTAGCTCTACAAGGTCATCAAACTTAAATTCTACAATCCGCTCACCAAAATTATTGACAGTGGCTGTCTTTGTCATTTTTAAATTGATATCCTTTTTAATCTTATCCTCATAAAGCATCTTAAAAGAAACACCAATCTCATCATCAATCTTTGTGTAAAGTATCACTTTGCGTCCTAGATAACTATTATAAATATCTTTTTTTATTACTTTTTCTTTATTTAATTTAAGATAGACAAACTCATAGCCCAACTCTGCTGCCGTCTTCTGTGCATCTGCTATCTGTTTATCTGCAGGATCACTAATGCCAATCGCTCCCGCAGAAGTGACAGAATCCATCTTGACATAGCAAATCACACCAATATTGATTCGATACCATCCGTTCGAATACTCACCAATTACCTGCACTGGTAGATTGGCCCCCAATGTTGTTAAGACTGTAGCCGTGTAAGTAGGTTCTGCATACACTACACAGTTCTCCTTGGTGTAATAGACATCTTGCACTGCTGTATAGGTCGGTCCCTTTGCGTGTGATATCATATCTATATTTACGGTTGTCAATAACACAGCGATTGCCATTAGAACTGCCGCAACTTTTTTCCTCAAACTTTTTCGCATTGACTCACCCCCTTACAAGCTCCCTAATAATAGTTCTTATCTGTAATCGCAAAAGGAAACGAATTTGTTTGATAAGAGCATTTTGAATTGATCGTCACCTCAGTAAAAGTACAATCCGCAAAAGCTGACGCACCGATGCTAAGCGTATTTTTAGGAATCGATACACTTGCAAGGGCTTTACAACCTGTAAATGCGCCATCGCCAATACTGATAATGGACTTTGGAAATGTCACTTCTGTAATACTTGCGCATCCTGCAAATGCTGTCTCAGGAATCGCCTCAAGTCCTGATTTAATCCCTAATGTTTGCATACCTGTGCACCCCATAAATGCACTCTCTCCCATTGTCCGCATAGTACTAGGAAGATTTACATCCGTGATGGCTGTACAACCTTCAAATGCACTTTCACCGATAACTTCCAAGTCACTTGGCCACTTGGTCAACGCCATTGCAGTGCATCCTACAAAGGCTTCTTTCTCCACTCTTTTTAAAGAAGACGGAAGTTTTGTCAATTCCATCTTCACACAGTTGTTAAAAGCTTGCTCCTCAATTATCTCAATATCGCTTCCAAGCTTAACTGTTCGTAGATTTTCGCACTCATTAAAGGCTTTTTTTCCAATCCTTGTAACCCCGTCTGGCACTGTAATTCGCGCAAGTTTCGAGCACCCATCAAAAATTCCTTCGCCCATTTCCGTCAAACTGTCTGGCAAACTAACATCCACTAGAAGTTCACTGCTCTTAAATACATTTTTTCCAAGTGTTGTCACAGACTCTGGTATATATACTCTAACCAAGGTCTTAGAACTTGCAAACGCAGAATCTCGTATCTCTGTCACTGGTTGGTCGTCTATTGTGTCTGGAATATCAAGCGTTGATGCAGTACCAACATACTTCTTAATTGTCACATGATCTGCATATAAAGTATACTCAAATTCACTATTTTTCTTTTCTTCTGGTTTTGCCTCTGCTGTGCTTGACTCCTCTGCCTCTGAAGTTTCTTCAGATATTTCCTCAGAAGGATTTTCCAGGAAAAATTCATGATTATCATTTCTATTGCTATCCACAGATCCATTGGTTTTATGACCATTTCCTGATGTATTTGTACTTGGTGCAGTTGTAGAACCCGTTGTAGGTTTTGTTCCCACGGTCTCCGCTGCCTCCCTTGAAGCATCTTCTGCGGATTCTTCTTCAAACACCTTCATTGCTTCTGCATAGTTATCCTGAGAGTCCTTAATCATAGACTGTATCTCTGAGGGAAACTCACCATTATCAACCAGCAATCCTTCTTCTGTGTCCGTCTCTGTCTCCGAAACTACCTCTGTTGTTACCGTTTCTGGTTCCGCACCGATTATTCCGGCTTTATTCAAATACATACACAGCAAAATCGCAAAGGCGGCTGTGCATCCCCCTACCATTCCCCAAAAAAGTTTTTCCATTCTGTCATCTCCGGTCAATCATTCTCATTTTTTAAATTCCCCTTCGGAAATCTGCGTTCCATAAAATGCTCCGCGAACTACCGTCTTTAATCCCTTGCATCCTGTCAGTCCAGTCAAAGAACCACAATTGCGGAATGCCTCCGCGCAGATTTTTGTTACAGAATCTGGCAACGCTACATCTAGTATTTCTTGATGTCCTTTAAATACCTCTGGACCAATCTGTTTTACGCCCTCTGGAATCTCTACATGCTCTGCATTTCCTCTGTAAGCAATCAAAATACCATCCCCTACAATCAAGAAATCCCCTTCTCCATTCTCTGTATTGCCATCACGCCAGCGATTCAACCACGCAGTCCCCTCAAATGCTTTTGTACCAATCACCGAAACCGAATCTGGTATTGTTATATCTGTCAATTCTGAACAGGATAAAAATGCACCATATGCAATCTCTGTGACATTCTCTGGAATTTGAATTGTTTTTAATCCACTCTCTGCAAATGCCAGACGATCAATTATTTTAATTTTTTCACCAATCTCATATGTTGTCAGATCCTTCTTTTTATAAAACTTTCTCTGTGGAATGCTCTCCTCCTCTGGTCTCTGATATGTCACACTGATGGAGTTCTGATCTGCTGTGTCCGTGTCGGTAGTATTTTGCGTATTTGTCTGATTTCCCTGAACAATCTCCGCTGTGACCCCTTCTGGGATTCCATAGACTCTTTCCTTATGGTTATCCATCAAAACAACAGCTTTTCCAGCCACAATCACAGTCTTACCAATCACATCAGCAGGTTCTGGTACATCCAGCGGATGAATATAGCCCTCTGTACTCTCAAAGCGAGAAGGTTTCTGCTGAACATCTGTATTGTTATCATCTGTATTATCTGGGGTTGTTGTCGTTGAATTGTCTGTTGTCGTAGTATCTGTATCAGAATCCGTCTCAACCTCATATCCCACATTCGGTTTTTCCTCAAGTCCTGCATTGCTGTCCATAAAATCTGTGGGGTATTCTTCTTTATAGATTACTGGAATATTGTTATTTTTTCCAAAGGTATCTGCTGTGCTAGATTTGGTCGTATAAATTTTTAGATTCGGACTCCCTGCAAATGCCTTTTTATCTATATTTACAACTGACTCTGGCACCGCAACTTGCTTTAATGCGGCATCATTTGCAAATGCTCGTTCTTCAATTCCTGTAATCGAACTCTTGAGCACAACATTTTCTACACTCCCCATACTGGACATTGCCTGTTTAGGTATTACAGAAACATTTTCTGAAACCATTACATTCTTTGTATTCTGAAGATTCCAAAATGCATATGTGTCAATGTTTTCCACAGTGTCTGGCATAACATAATTCTCACCCTCACGCGCTGGAAGCACTTCATAGAGCATTGTCATATTTCCATTGTACAATGCACCATTATAATAGGTAAGATACTCATTGTTTGTATCAACTGACAATTTGGCAAGTTTCTCACAGTTTGCAAAAACACCTGAGCCCCACGCACTTACATTCTTTCCGATCTGAACAGATGTGAGCGCCTTGCACCCCTCAAAAGCACCAGGACCAACTTTATCAACAGAATCAGGAATGATAATACCTGTTAGCGCTGTGCAATTTTTAAATGCATTGTAAGATATCTGTGTTACGGAGTCGGGAACTGAAATACTTGTTAATGTCTCATTTCCTGAAAATGCCTCGTCCCCAATCACTGTGACAGTGTCTGGGACACTGACATAAGTGTCAGTTCCCAGATACTTTGTCAATGTAGTTCCATTAATCCGAAATCGTTCATCCTCTGCGGCTGTCACACCGCCAATTCCTTTTGCAACAGTCACAAGCGCAAGGATTCCCAATATTGCCACACTTGCAATCGCAGTATATATTTTTTTCATAGTGGTCTCCTTCTATTGCTCTGATTTCCTATGCCAACCTATGCTGCCTTGTAGTTCTTACGCTTACGCCCATCGCTTGTAACAAACAGTAAAATAGAAATACATGCCATTCCAATCGCCGCAAACCACTTAGGATGAATTGGATCTCCTGTAGAAGGTGTTGCATCCAATGTCTGCCCTGCGGTCAAATTGCTTGTATCTACATAGATTACATACGGTGAAAAGTGTGGTGGAACAAATGAAATACATGCAATTCCGTCAATCGTTGTAAATCTTGGTGTCAACTGCTGTAAGTTTCCATTGTCGGCGGCTGCCACCCGTGAATTTCCGCCATACTGAATCAATACATCTGGTATTGGCATTGTCACTGTAATATTCAATCCATATGTATCTGTAATCTTATTCTGTCCCGTAGAATCATATAGTGAGATATCCATTGGGAAATACACCAGTCCATCAAGCGAACCGTATTTATTGATCAATGCTTCCTCAACTGCTGCTGTAGCCTCCGCTGATTCTGTTATTCTAACAATAAAGTTATCTGTAGAACCATCTACGGAAATAGATGCCACATCCTTATTAGATACACCATTTTTTGTAATGTAAATTTTATTTCCGTTATTGTTGGTCGTGTTACCTGTGTTGCCTGTATTGCTACTTCCAGAAGTAGGATTTGTCACAGTGCCTGTCGTTCCTGTAGTACCTGTCGAACTACTGCCTGGTCTGTTTGGTACTGTCGTCGTATTAGTATTGGTTCCTGGTCTTCTTGATGGTCCGTCATCATCGTCATCATCGTCATCTGAACGTACCTTATAATTTGCTGTCACAGTCACATCTGCCGATGGCATCACAAAGCTTGTCGTTGCTGCGTTTGCATTGACAAAGCTCAGACCAGAATTGCTTGTCGTCCACTTTGAAAATACTCTGTTGGGTGAATCTGGTGCGTATGCTGATATATTAACTGTAGCACCCGCTGCATACTCACCGCTTCCTGAACCATAGTTTACTGTCACCTTGTATTTTTTGCCATCTTCTCCTGGTTTATTATCTCCACCTGAATTATCTCCACCTGGTTTATTATCTCCGCCTGGTTTATTATCTCCACCTGGATTGTTACCACCAGAACCGCCACTAAAGTTTGCTGTCAATGTCACATTTTCATTTGGCATAATAAATGTAGTGTTTGCAGTCGTTATACCATCTACTAACAATTTTATATGTGTTGATGGTTCAACAGTCCAGTATTGGAACTTACTTCCATCGGTCTTGGTATCTGCTACCACCAATATTCTATCGCCGCCTTTAGCGGTTATAGATTCCGTTTTGCCGTTTGCAGTACCGCCTTTAATTGTCAATGTATAGTCATTGCCATCTGGCACAACAATATTTGCGTTTGGCTTATACACTGCTTGGATAATTCTATCTTCTGTAACATTTAACCAAGGATCACCGGAACCTGTAAACTGTGTACCATCAGAAAGAATACATTTCCATGCAGAGAACTCATATCCTGAACGCTCTGGTTTTGCAACACATGTTGCATTTCCCTCATGATCCACATACTGCGGATTTTGAACATTCGGGTCAACAATCAACGATGTATTATAGTCAATAAATGTTACTTTATGTTTATCATCTGATACAAAAATGATGTTTTCTTCCTTCCCCTGTGGTTTTAACTTATCTTTCATCTTTAGGTAGAAGTTATAAATTGCACTGTTTCTTGTTCCAGAACCATCATATTGTGGTCCTCTAATAGTGACCTTGCGATTTCCATCAAAGTTAAATGCAGTCTCTCCAATCGCACAGCTTGGATTTGGTATGGTTATTTCCATATTATCGCTGGTGTTCAAGAACGCTTCTTCACCGATTGTCGCAATACTTTCAGGAAGTTTTACGTTCGCCAACTTTTCTGCCTTGTAGAAACATCTCTCTGGTATTTGTGTAATTTTAGAAGTACTTAAGTCAACCTCTGTAATTTGATCACAGTAAGAGAATGCTTCGTTATCAATACTAACAACATTTGCTAACAGAGTATCTCCTGATTCCTCTCCTACCTTAAAGGAACCACTTGCGCTACTGCCACTGCCTCTGCCTTCTAGACATTGAATAATCTCAAGTCCAGCTCCATTTTTGCGGAAAAGAATCATATTACCAAACTGCACATACTGATTTCCAGCAGGAATATTGATCTGCGTCAAACTCTTACAATTTCTGTATGGCAATGCGCCAATTGTCTGCATCTCTGTACCATAAGAAGTACTTAGAAGATTCTCACAACTCATAAATGCATAGTCTGGAAGTTCTTTAATTGTTTTTAAGTCAATTGTTGTCAGATAATCATTACCGATAATTGAATTCTCAACATACTCATGTCCATCATAAGTACGCCATATAATCCCCGGAATATCATCTGTAATTCTAGTAATATTAGTACTAAACGCCGACTCTGCCAAAAATCCACTAAATAATCCAGCTTTCTGACCAAATTCATCCAAATC
>CAJUAE010000030.1 GCA_910583965.1 uncultured Lachnospiraceae bacterium | reverse complement strand
ATATGGAAAGAGAAACAACAAAAAGAAACGTGATAACAATGATAGAAAGAGGACGTATTAAAGTGGAAGAAGTTTCTGCCTTTTTCCCCGAATTGACATCAGATGATGTAGAAGAAATCGAAAGAGCGGTTATGCAACTGGCATAATCAACAATTTAATATCAAAATAACAGCGTAAAGGCGCATGGAACAGTAAATTTGTAAACCATGCGTCTTTTTTTGCGCCCAAAGGAGGAATATGAGCGACAACATTCAGACCAACACCACAGGGCGATTAACGCCCTGTTTACAACAGAAGATTGACAAGACAAGGTATTTAGTCGAGGTACATTTCTCTGATACAAGTACCCAAAGCGTCGAGGACAAGTTAAAGCGTGTCATTCTCCATGACTTAGAGCATGGAAAACAGGGCAGACCAAGAAAAAGTGATGAAAAATGATGAATACAAGTCGCAACAGGCGCAGCGAGTAGGGAGAAGATGAATCTTCTCTACTCGATTGCACACAGACGCAGAAAGGAAATATGCAGCGAAAGCTGCCCGCGTCCGGCGCGGCGAGCAGGGAAAAATCTTCCCTACTCGATTGCACACGGGCACCCAAGTGAAAGTTGTCAGCGGCGCGACAAATAAAAGCGTTTTTCCTACTTCCTTGATATACACAATGTACATTGACTTTCGGGAAGTCTTAGAAAGGATTGGTTATATATTATAATATATTTGTCTTGTATAAAAATAAACTAGACAAAAAGTAAAAACAACGTAATATTTTCCTTAATTTCATAGTTTTATTATGTTCAAATTAAACAATAAATTAATTATAATTTGATTATAACAATTTTACATTTACAGTCAACACAGCTACAGACAATAAAAGAGTAAATTCTATATAAACTGCTTTTTATCACACAGATGGTCATGCAAGAAAAAATGATTTATGAGCGAGGCCAGTGCAGGGATAGGGAAAGCAGATTTTTCCAACTTGGTTTAGAGACTGTAAATAAAATAAGTTGTATTTATAAAAAATTATGAAGGAGGAAATCAGAACATGAAAGATTTTATTGAGGAAGTAAAACGGAACAAAGCGCTGTTTGTCATGGCGGCGCCAGCAGTGATTCTAGTGCTGGTGATGCAATATTTACCAATGACTGGCTTAGTGCTGGCATTCAAAAATTACCGATATGATATGGGTGTATTTGGCAGTGATTGGAATGGTTTCGCAAACTTTTCGTATCTGTTTTCATCGGGTACGGGGTGGCTAATTACTAGAAATACCATTCTCTATAATTTGCTCAACCTGATTACTTCACAACTTTTGGCAGTATTGATTGCTATTTTCATCACAGAGATGAATGGAAAGATTTTCAAGAAACTGTCACAGTCTATTATTTTTCTACCATATTTTATTTCGTGGGTTATTGTTGGTGTGTTTGTCTACAATATCTTTAACTACGAAACAGGTCTGTTAAACGGTATGCTTTCTTCTATGGGACTTGATCCAGTCAACATGTATGATAAGCCGGGGGCATGGCCAATTATTATTTGTGTGTTTAACTCTTGGAAATGGTGCGGATATAACTCTGTTATTTATATCGCAGCAATTACAGGGGTGGATGCAGAAATTTATGAGGCAGCATCCATAGATGGCGCAACAATATTTCAGAGAATTCGAGCAATTACCCTTCCTAGTATTAAACCGACAATTATCACAATGCTGCTTTTGCAGGTAGGTCGTATTCTTCGCGGTGATTTCGAGATGTTTTATCAGATTGTCGGAAATAACGGGCAACTTTATAATGCCACAGATGTAATTGACACTTATGTGTTCCGTTCCCTGTTGCAAAATTCCAATATTGGTATGACTGCGGCGGCATCATTCTACCAGTCAACGCTCTGCTTCATTATTATCATTGTTGTGAATGCAGTTGTAAAGAGGATTGATGAAGATTATGCACTATTCTAAGAGAGAAGGAGGGATTTGTGATGCAAGAAAATACTACATCAACCAAAATTAAAATGAGCACATCGACAAAAGTGTTTTACATAATTTGCTATGCCGTGATAGCGATTGTTACCTTGGTATGTTTGCTTCCATTTATTATGCTGATATCTGGTTCTTTCTCGTCAGAGCAAGCAATCCGCTTTCAAGGATATAGCCTGCTGCCAAGAGAGTTTACAACGGCCGCATACGCATTGATTTTCAAGACGCCTATGACTGTTGTAAGAGCATATGGAGTATCTATTTTTATTACAATTGCTGGTACTGCGCTTGGTCTTCTTTTTACAACGATGACAGCATATGTAATTGCGCGCAAGGATTTCAAATATCGAAATCAACTTTCCTTTTTCTTTTATTTTACAACGCTGTTTAACGGTGGCATGGTCTGTACATATATTTTCTATATTCAGTATTTGCACTTAAAGGATAATCTGTTGGCGCTAATTTTGCCATCTATGTTTAATGTCTTTTATCTGCTGATTATGAGAACTTTTGTGTCTGCAATTCCAACAGCGTTGATTGAGTCTGCTAAGATTGACGGCGCAGGAGAGTTTCGTACCTTTTTTAGTATTATATTGCCGCTGTTAAAGTCCGGTATGGCAACAATTGGTTTGTTTCTAGCGTTGGGTTATTGGAATGACTGGTACAATGCAATGCTCTATATGAATGACGAGAAAAAATATCCACTTCAGTATATGCTATATAGTTTAATGCAGAAGACACAGGTGATGTCAGCGATTGCAAGTCAAGCAAACATTCAAATGGCAGATATGCCTTCCAACTCATTAAAGCTTGCGATGGCAGTAGTCGCAACAGGGCCAATTATATTAGTATATCCATTTGTACAGAAATATTTTGTAAAAGGTGTCACCGTAGGTTCGGTGAAAGGTTAATGAACATTATTGTGTGCCCACACAACTTGCAACTTACACAGCTTATGGGCCAATCTACCGCGGCGATTTGGTAGAAGGAAGCAACTGGGACGGTGTGATGGAGAACTATGAGGATATTGAAGAATACTGCGATATCATTAAGGAACTACATCCAGAAATGGAACCGCTAGATCAGTATTCTGCGGAGCCAGAATGGTCCTATGTGTATATGCAGAATCAAGGGTACACCACGGTCGATAAAGGACTTCGTTATATGTGGTTTGATCCTTCTGAAGAAAATCCCAAAATATTTACATTAGGTGAATATGAAGGAACACCAGAATTTCTTCAGATGATGGCGCGGTGGAATGAAAAAGGCTTCTTCTCAAAATCTGCGTTGTCCGACACAGACTCCCAGAAATTCCAGAATGGTAAGGCAGCTTTGCGCGTACATAATATTGATACTTATCGTTCACAAGCAATCCTAAATTCTGATTGGGATATTCGTTTTTCTAACTTAGTAAAAGATGTGGCACATCTTCCATTTACACAGGATTGTATGGTTATTTCAAACACTTCCAAGAATCCAGAGAGAGCGTTGGCATTTTGGAATCTTCTAACTACAGACCAGGAAGTATATGATGCATTAATGTACGGAGTGGAAGGTACGACGTATACATTGAATGAGAAAGGCGAGTTTGCGATTACAGATACAGACTTATATGGTGAGGGCGCAATGTGGTGCGCACGCAGTGATAAACTCACCAGAAATCAGGCTGGAACACCAGATGATTACGATCCGCAGAAACAGGCATTTGAACAGTCTATTACAGCGGGTCAGGGTACCGAGCGGTTTGCAGGATTTGTATTCGATACCAGTTCTATTGAGACAGAAATTGCAGCGTGCAGCAATGTAGCGCAGCAGTATTGGTGGCCACTTGAGTTAGCTTATACAAACAGTGAGACAGGTCTAGCTGAGTACACAGAGAAAATGAAAGCTGCAGGGTTAGATAAGATTGTTGCGGAAGCACAAAAGCAGCTTGACGCATATGTAGCAAGTCATTAGTTTTTGGTCAATACAGGCATCGGACAGGATTTCTTGTCCGATGCCTGTTCAAAAATAAAAAGTGGAGGAAATGCGATGAATAGAGTAATGATGTACACGACAACCTTTGAAAAGGAAGGAATAAAAGAAACAACTTATGAGACAGGATTGATACCAGACAGCAAAGAGCAAGAAATGTTTGTTGTCAATCTTTATCCGCAAAAGAAATATCAGACGATTGAGGGATTTGGTGCGGCGCTCACAGAATCAGCAGGGTATACACTGGCACGAATGAGCAAGGAAAAGCAGCAAGAAGTATTAGAGGCATACTATGGAAAATCGGGTATTGGGTATACTCTTGGAAGAATCCATATGGATAGTTGTGATTTTTCGATTAATAATTATTGTGCAGTGGAGCAACCTAATGACTCGGAATTTAAGGATTTTAATCTCGAGCGAGATGAAAAATATGTTCAACCATTAATAAAAATGGCAGATCAGGCGTTGGGAAAGCATGTATGTCTGCTATTATCTCCGTGGTCGCCGCCAGCGTTTATGAAAGACACAGGGGTGCGCAATGGTGGGGGACATCTAAAAAAAGAATGTTATCAGGCATATGCGGATTATGTGGTAAAATACATATCAGAGTATCAAAAACGAGGAATTACCATTGATTATATGACAGTGCAAAATGAACCACTTGCAGTTCAGACATGGGATTCTTGTGAGTACACAGCAAAAGAGGAGAAAGCATTTCTGCGAGATTATCTCTATCCTTCTTTGAAAGCGAACGGACTAGATTTGGTTTGCGGAAATGTAGTTCCAAGCGGTAAACTGACTGATAGTTGGCCCTGTTCCTATTCAGACTACCCCAATGCGTCAGTATTTTCTCATAATAATGGAAACGTCGAAAAAGAAAAATATGTAGAGGGCATTTATGTGGGATATCGTTATTTTGATACTTTTAATATTCCTGTGCGATATTGCTTTGGCTATGGCCTATCCTATACTAATTTTGCGATAGAAACAATGGCAGTTACACTAGGAACACAAGAACCAGAAATTGGTGTGAAGGTTAAGATTACGAATGTTGGAGCGCATTACACTGGCAGGGAGGTGGTCCAGTTGTATGTCTCTTGTCCTCAGGATAAAATTGACAAAGAGTACCGTCGCCTTGTGGGATTCTATAAGACAAAACCGTTGGCGCCAGGGGAGAGTGAGGAGAAGACAATACGGTTTGCAATTAGTACAATGGCCTCTTATCATGAAAATCGTACTGCGTGGTTATTAGAAGAAGGCTGTTATGGAATTTTTGTTGGAAATAGCCTTGCAACTTCTGTTTTCTCGGCTTCCATTCAGGTGGAGGGCGATGCAGTTTTGATGGAGACAGAGCATATCTGTCCACTTCAAGAGCACTTAGAGGAATTAAAAGGAAATGTGGATGAGATTAATGCGCGCAGAAATAGCTGGTTAAAAACAGTTCAAGAAAAGTTATCACTTACAATACACAATGTTGAGATTAAAAAGAAAGATATCTCTTATGAGAGAAATTTTTGTGATTTTTCAGAGGAAGTGGCAGCGTTTGTCGACAAATTAGAGATAGACCAGTTGATTGAGTTGGCAACAGGGGATATTTCTAAGGCGCAGGGAAGTAATATAGGAGCGGCAGGAAATAGTGTTCCAGGATCTGCGGCAGAGACAAGTGGATGTGCAATCAAACAGGGACTTGCAGGAATTGTTTTGGCAGATGGACCAGCAGGATTACGCTTGAACAAAACTTATCAGGCCGTTGATGGAAAACCAATGTCTATGCCTTTTGCGATGGCGATAGAAGATGGATTTTTTACAAGAGGAGCATTTGATAAAAAAGGTGAGACATATTATCAGTATTGTACAGCGATTCCTGTTGGAACTGTGTTAGCGCAGACTTGGGATATAGAAATCATCAAAGAATGTGGTAAGGCAGTCGCGCAGGAAATGGATGAATTTGGTGTTACCCTCTGGCTTGCTCCCGGCATGAATATCCATAGAAATCCTCTGTGTGGTAGAAATTTTGAGTATTATTCTGAAGACCCGCTACTTTCTGGAATTATGGCAGCAGCAATGACAGAGGGAGTGCAGTCTTGTAAAGGCTGTGGCACAACCATCAAGCATTTTGCATGCAATAATCAGGAAGATAATCGAATGCATTCAAATAGTATTGTATCGGAACGTGCACTGCGTGAAATATACCTTAAAGGGTTTGAGATTGCTGTTACAAAGTCCCAGCCAATGGCAATTATGACAAGCTATAATTTAATCAATGGTGTTCATGCCGCGAACAGTTATGATTTGTGTACTAAGGCTGCAAGAAATGAATGGGGGTATCAAGGATTAATTATGACAGACTGGACAACAACGCACAATGGACCAGAATGCACCGCGAGTGGATGTATGCGCGCAGGAAATGACATTGTAATGCCTGGCTGTAATAACGACCATGAAAATTTAAAAAAGGAACTTGATGACGGTACATTGGATATTCGAGAATTGAAACTTGCAGTAGGACATTTAGTAAATATTATTTGGCAATCAAACCAGTATACAACAGAGTAGAGAGGAAAACGGTGCGTGCAATGGATAAAATTTTATATGGTGTAGCTTATTATGATGAATATATGCCTTATGACAGACTGGATGCAGACATAGCAATGATGAAAAAGGCAGGAATTAACCTTGTGCGTATTGCGGAGTCCACTTGGAGCACTTTGGAGCCACAGGAAGGAATCTTTGACTTTTATCATATTGACCGTGTGTTAAAAGCAATGACAGACGCGGGAATTTATGTGATTATAGGTACACCAACTTATGCAGTTCCTTCCTGGATGGTTTTAAAACACCCAGATATTATGGTGACAACCGAAAAAGGCAGAAGTTTGTATGGTGCGCGACAAATTATGGATATCACAAACAAATCCTATTTATTTTATTGTGAGCGTATTATTCAAAAGCTTATAGAACATGTTGCAGCCCACCCCGCGGTTATTGGCTATCAGATTGATAATGAGACGAAGCACTATGGAACTGCGTCGCCAGAGATACAACGAGAATTTTTGGGATATTTAAAGAAAAAGTTCCACAATGATGTGGAGGAGATGAATCGTGAATTTGGATTCAATTATTGGAGTAATGCGATTCATTCCTGGGAGGACTTTCCTGATGTGCGAGGGACGATTAATGGAAGTCTCGCTGGAGAGTATGAGAAATTCCAACGGGAACTTGTGACAAAATTTCTTGCGTGGCAGTCAGATTTAGTCAGGGAGTACAAACGCAAGGACCAGTTTATTACACATAATTTTGATTTTGAATGGAGAGGTAGCAGTTACGGTGTGCAGCCAGATGTCAATCACTTTCATGCAGTGACATGTCTTGATGTGGCGGGGTGCGATATTTATCACCCGTCCCAGGGAAAATTGACAGGGGCGGAAGTGGCGTTTGGTGGCGATTTGACACGGTCGCTAAAGAGGAACAACTATTATGTTCTGGAAACACAAGCACAGGGCTTTCCAGAATGGACACCCTATGATGGACAGTTGCGTCTTCTTGCCTTTTCGCATCTTGCTTCTGGTGCGGATTTGGTAGAATATTGGCATTGGCATTCTCTACACAATGCCTGTGAAACTTATTGGAAAGGGTTACTGAGCCATGATTTTGCAGAGAACCAAACTTATCAGGAGGCTATAACAATAGGGCGTGATTTTCAGAAATTAGGGGAATCTTTAATACATTTAAAGAAAGAAAATAAAATTGCAATATTGGTGAGCAATGAATCCTTAACTGCATTAAAACGGTTTCCATTTACTGGAGGTATCACATACAATGATGTGGTTCGTTGGCTTTACGACGCATTGTACGAAATGAATTATGAGTGTGATTTTATTTCTCCTGAATATACATGTTTTTCTAAGTATCAGGCAATTATTATGCCAGCGTTTTACTGCGCACCAGAAGAAACATTGATACGGCTTAAGGAGTATGTGCGAGAAGGTGGTGTGCTGGTTGGCACATTTAAGTCTTGTTTTGCAAATGAGAACGTAAAGGTATATCATAATACGCAGCCGCATATTTTGCGGGAGTGTTTTGGTGTCTCCTACGACCAGTTTACTGTGGCAGAAGAAGTAGGGCTTGTCGGAGAATACTGTAAAGTGGAAGATAGAGAACTGGTGAATGGATTTATGGAATGTCTTCGCGTGGAAAGTGGAAATGAAATCCTTTCCTATGTTCACGAGAATTGGGGACAGTATGCAGCGGCAGTTATAAATTCTTATGGAAATGGGACCGGGGTTTATCTAGGATGCATGTTTTCTAAAAAGTTGTTGAAAAAAGTGTTACAAAATATTATGGATAAGGCTAACATTATCCAAAATGCGGGTTCTGATGGCTTTCCGGTAATTGTGCGAAGTGGAACGAACACACAAGGAAAACGCATTGATTATCTCTTTAATTATTCTGGAGAAAAGCAGAGCGCATGGTGTCCACAGAAGCGATGCCAAGAATTACTTTCTGGAAAAATGCTACAAGAAAAAGATTTAATTGTGATTCCAAAATGGGGAGTAATTATATTAGAAGAAGTTTTGTAAATCGAGTAGGGAAGTAAACTTCCCTACTCGATTGTGCTTTCGCTCGTTAGTCATTAAGTAGCGAAATACTGTCTTGATGGGTAGTGTGAAATTAAGATTTCACACATCCTGATTTGTATGCCCGCCAAAGCGGGCAGATGGGAGTTAGTATGAACAATAGTTCTAAAGTAGCAAAAGACACTGTCTTAGAACTATTGTTCACATATCTATTTGAGCCGCCAAAGGCGGTATGAGGGATTATTATGAATTTTAAAATTGATTACAACCATTTGAGATTTTTATTTCATTATGGTATTATAAAGATTAAGGATTTTAAGAGGCTATAATTTGCATTACAATCATAAATACAAAAGCACCCCATACAAGGAGAAAAGGACATGGGAAAACTGGATATACTTACAAAAGAATATATCTAAGCGGTTTCTGGAAAAGTGACAGATTACTTCCTGTTATAACAGTTGTGGTGTATTTTGGCGCAGAAATATGGGATGGTCCTATGTGTTTGCATGATATGTATACAGATTGTGATGTTGAGCTGTTACGATATGTAGCAGACTATCGCATCAATCTGATAACTCCAACAGGACTTTCAGACAATGAGATTGATGGATTTCAGACAGGAATGCGAGAAATTATGCGCTATATTAAATATTCAAATGACAGGAAAAAGCTTGATAAGATTCTGGAAACAGAACAGAGATTTAAGAATGTAGAAAGAAGTGCAGCCGAAATCATCAATGCTGCGACGAACTCAAAAATCAAGATAGAACAGGGAAAGGAGACGATAGATATGTGTTTGGCGATACAGGAAATGAAGGAAGAAAGCAGAAATGAAGGTCGAATAGAAGGAATTCAAGCGTTTATACAGGATAAGATAGAAGACAATGTATCAGAAGATATTATTATTGCCAAGTTGCAAAAGTATTTTGCCCTTGATGAAGAAACAGCAAGACAATATTACAAGATATACATGTATTGAGCCGCTAAAAGACGGTATGGAGGATAGTGTGAAATTAAGATTTCACACCTCCTGATTTGAGTGCCCGCCAAAGCGGGCAGATGGGAGTTAGTGTGAAATTAAAACTTCATACGATTACTATTTGAGCCGCTAAAAGACGGCATGGAGGATTAATATGACTGATTACGTAAAACTTTGGGATGATTATTCTATTCAATTCAATAAAACATTGGAATATGATTTTAACGGGGATTGGAATCAATTAGATCAGGAAGAAAGGGAAATTGCGGGGCTTTGGAAATTATTGGTGGATGGATATAACGGCGGTTTTGAGCAATTTTTCTGCAATTGGGGACATCCTGGATATTGGTATGCTATGTGTGGCTTGCAAAAAATTGAAGATTGGGACCTTTTAGACAGACTCCATAACACTTATCAGCAAGTGTTTGAGAAATTTAAGGATGATCCTCGACTAAAAGTATATTGGGATATTCCTCAATATTTTACGAAAGAGGACGAGGCTATGTTAGAAAATACAAATCAATATTTTTGGGATGAAGCGGGAGAGCATTTTGCAAAATTGGCCTATGAATATTATCACGATCAGTTGAAAAAAGAACCGCAAAAAGGAACTGCACCTTCCATCTGAGGGGATCTTCTTTCGTATACAGCAATTATCTTTGCAAGTTCTTCTATTGTGATTTGCTTTTTGTTTTTAGCAAAAAGAGCAATAAAAACCCAGAGCAGATGTGTCTTAACAATGCCATAGAGTAAATGCTTAGAAAAGCTGTAGTCCTCAAAAATATCCAGAAAATTAGTATAGAGATAATATTCATAATATCGATTTAACAGATGGTCCAACTCTGGTATTTTTTGGTATAGATTTTCTTTTAATTGAAGTAACTTTTTGTCGGCTGTTACGGGATTGAATTGAAATTGATAATAAAATTGCCAAATGTATTTTTTGCACAGCTGATATAAAAAGGGCGATATGGTTCGCAGGCTTGGATGATAAAAACCATTAAAAAGTAATGTATTTATTGTTTTACAATCAATTTGATAATATCCGTCAGATATGAAATCCTTTGGACTAGGAAGGGCTTTTTGCGCAAGACAGGCTTTTTGCGCAGATTGTCCATAATCTAGGATTGCCATATTGTTATAAGCGATGCCGCTTCTTAGCATAGAAATAAGTTCCATTCTTGACTGCAATAGATAGTCAAGAAATTCTTTGTCATCATTTGTTGTGTTGACTTCATATTCCACTTCACCTTCTGTTATTGTAAAGTCAAATGATTTGTCTTCCAAGGCTGATATTAGAAAAAGCCTTGCCGCTTCTGGGCAGGCAAGATAAAGTGTTTCCTCACAGAAAAAGTCAAGATTATATAGTTGCCTTGGAAATTGTCTGCACACAGCAGGCATATATGCTGTTCCATGTTTTTTTTGAATTTTACATAGACGGTCAAATCCCCAGAAAGGACAGCCGTGTAGTGTACTGCGAAAGGCAGTTATGTCTTCTTTTTTTTCGATAGAGCATCGAAGCAATGCGCCCAATATTCCTTTTTCGGTGATATATTTTAGATACATAGCATTGTCGATAGGAACTTTCCATCCACGGCAGCAGTTGACGGAACAGGCAGCCCCGACGCATTGAAAGTCATGATAAAAAGAAATTTGTTTAATCTGCATAATTATACCTCATTTATTTATCTTAGCCGAAGAAAACACTCATTTGTATAAGTGTGAGAAGAATACAATTGTATCATTTATTTTAGTCAAAAAACACTCATTTGTATAAGTGTGAGAAGAATATAATTGTATCATTTATTTTAGTCAAAAAAACACTCATTTGTATAAGTGGTAAGAAGAATACAATTCTATCTTAATGAAATATAGTTTCAAATTAAAATAGGTTTCCGGCAGGATTGCAGGTGTACGAATTAATTCTATGTCAGCCAAGATGACTTGTACACCACAGCAAGAATGTGATTGGCGTTCTTGAATCTTAGTCTAATCTAATAGGATAGATTATGCAAGTCTTAGATAGAATATTAGAATTGTAACAGTTGATTTTATGCCTATTTTGCGTTATACTTGACAACGAATACAGAGGGTAGGGAGTCCGTATGCGCTATATCAAGATGAAAAATGCCAGACCGGGTATGTGTCTTGCGTACAATATGTATGATGCCGATGGACACACGCTGATTTGCAGCGGTAGTGTGCTATCGGAACTTTATATTAAAAAGTTATATGAATATGGATTTGATGGAATTTATATTAATGATACACTTTCACAAGATATTCGTATAGAGCCTGTAATCAGTCCAGAACTTCGCACAGAAGGATTGATTAACGTGCGCAATAGTGATATTGATGGCTGTAAAAATGTTGCCAAAAAGATTGTAGACCAAATACTAGAGAGTGGTACGCTGTCGTTGGATTTGACAGACCTTAGATGTTTTGATGGATATACCTATGCGCACTCTGTCAATGTGGCGGTTCTTTCTTGTATTATTGGTTTTGGCCAAAAGATGAATGAAGATGCGCTTCAACAGTTAGTGATGGCAGGTTTACTGCATGATTTAGGCAAGTTAGTGATACCGCCAGAAATTTTGAATAAACCGTCAAGACTGACCAATGAAGAATATGAGATTATGAAGACACATTCCGCACTTTCCTATGAGATTATCAAGGAGCGTTGGGATATTTCTGCGCAGGTAAAGACAGCAGTGTTATATCACCACGAAAATGTTGATGGCAGTGGTTATCCAGAAGGAATTGACGGCGATAGTATGACAATTTTCACAAAGATACTACATGTGGCAGATGTGTATGATGCACTGGTATCAAGGCGTCCTTACAAAAGTCCATATCCGCCTTATGAGGCATGTGAGTATTTAATGGGTGCAGGTGGTATTATGTTTGACCCCAAAGTGGTTGAGACACTATTGCGATATGTACCATTATATCCAAAAGGAACACAGGTGGAATTATCCGATGGGAGACAGGCAATTATTGTGGAGAATGCAGGAAGTAGGAACCTAAGACCTTTCGTAAGAGTTTTAGATGGGACAATGATTGATTTGTTAAATCCGTCCTATTATAATTTGACTATTTTGCGAAGTGCGAATGAGGAGATTGTCGACCCTTGTGCAGCGGAAGAAGAACGTCGCAAAATGCTTACGCCGTCAAAGAAATATCGCATTATGCTCATTGATGATGTGCTGGTCAATCTTCAGACTATTAGAGGATTTTTGCAAAATGCATATGAACTAAGTCTTTTGACCTCTGTTCGACAGGCGTTGTTATATTTGAAGCGGCAGACAGAGCCGGATTTAATTCTCTTGGACATGGATATGCCAGAGATGAATGGTATGGAGGCCGCTACAAAGATAAGAGCGCTTGTGGGCAATGCAGTTCCTATACTGTTTGTCATAGATAGTTTTGATAAAGAAGTAGTTGCGCAGTGCAGAAAAGCCGGGGCCGCAGGTTATATTGTGCGTCCCTATAAGCCGGCTTATGTAAAAGCAGAAATTAAGCGAATTTTGTCTGGACAAAAAATTACAGAGTAAATTTTGAGACAAAATCTATTGACTTTCCTGTAATTAAAAAATATAATAAATAAGTTGACTAGAAAGCGCATGCTTTTATGCATGCGCTTTCATTGCGTTTATTGAAAGGAAATTATGGAATAATGGAAACTTTAAAATTTAATGAACTTAATATAAGCCCTGAGATATTTCGGGGAGTAAAGGATATGGGGTTTGAGGAGGCATCTCCCATACAGAGTAAAGCGATTCCAATTGCGATGACAGGCGCAGATATTATTGGTCAGGCGCAAACTGGAACTGGAAAGACAGCCGCTTTTGGTATTCCAGTGCTTGAAAAAGTAAAAAAAGAGATTAAGCATCCACAAACTTTGATTTTATGCCCGACAAGAGAGTTGGCAGTACAGGCAGCAGAGGAAATCCGCAAACTTGCAAAGTATATGCATGGTGTTAAAGTGCTTCCTATTTATGGAGGACAGGATATCACAAAACAGATTAGAGCGCTTAAGGGGACACAAATTATTATTGGTACACCAGGCCGCGTGATGGACCATTTGCGCCGCAAAACAATTCGATGTGATTATGTGGATACAATTGTGCTTGACGAGGCCGATGAGATGCTCAATATGGGATTTCGCGAGGATATTGAGACGGTACTCACATATATACCAAACAAAGACCGACAAACCATTCTGTTCTCTGCAACAATGCCACAGGCAATTTTAGACATCACCAAAAATTATCAGAAACCCGATGCAAAGATGATTAAAGTTGTGAAAAAAGAACTGACAGTACCAGTGATTGAACAGTATTATCTCGATGTAAAACGCAAGGATAAGGTTGAAGTGCTTTGTCGTTTGCTCGATTATTATGAGCCAAAACTTTCCCTTGTTTTCTGCAATACCAAAAAGATGGTGGATGATTTAACAGAGATTCTAAAAGGTAGGGGATATTTTGCAGAAGGATTGCATGGAGATATGAGTCAGGCGCAGCGTGACCGTGTAATGAAAAGTTTTCGTGATGGTAAGACAGATATTTTGATTGCGACAGATGTGGCAGCGCGCGGAATCGATGTGGATGATGTAGAAGCCGTGTTTAACTATGATATTCCTCAAGATGATGAATACTATGTACATCGAATTGGTCGTACTGGCCGCGCAGGTCGCACTGGTCGTTCTTTTACTTTTGTAAAAGGCAAGGAAGTTTATAAACTAAAGGATATTATGCGGTATTGTAAAACAAAAATTTATGCAATGCCAGTGCCATCACTCAATGATGTCAATCAAATTAAGATCGAGAAGGTTATGGATAAGATTGGAAATGTAATTGAGGAGGAAGACTTGACTTCAATGATTAATACGATTCAAAAACAGATTAATGAATCAGACTATACGGCTATGGATATTGCAGCGGCATTTCTAAAAATGTATATGGGGCAGCCAAATGATAGTAATGACTCCAATGCGGAGTATGCGTTTGACAATACTGGCGCCGAGGAAGAAGGTATGGCGCGTCTATTTATCAATATTGGCAAAGCACAGAAGGTTAAGGCAAAGGACATCTTGGGAGCGATTGCAGGGGAAGCAAATATTCCCGGAAAGTTGGTAGGTGCAATCGATTTATACGACAAGTATACTTTCGTGGAGGTGCCAAAGGAAAATGCAGCGGAGGTTCTTGCGGCGATGAAGAATGTGAAAATCAAAGGAAAAATGATAAATATCGAGCCGGCAAACGCAAAATAATAAAGTATTGTATGAATCTTTAGGAATGATAACTTAACGAATCGAGTAGGGAAAGATAATGTTTCTCTACTCGATTTCTTGTTAAGGGGAACTTATATTTGGGAGCTTTTTAAGTTGTTTGTCAAGCGTTGAAAGTATGCTATCATTGTCAAGATAAGGTAAAAACTTTTCATACATAGAAAATGTCACTATACCGTCTTATTCCAAGAAATTTTCCAGACATTCTTTGCTCTGACTGTTATTCAAATAGGGTAGCACTTCTATAAATGTGTCCATAAATTCATCTGGAGGAAGGGCTTTGAGGAGTTCTGTGAGGTCTTCACTTTTCAGATAAGGACATAATTCTGATATGGTATCGGCACTAAGCGGTGCAAGGTTTCCATTTTGTAAAGCCTCCATTAGATATTGGCTTGACAATGTACTGTCAGAATAGATAAAGAAGTCGCAAAGTTCTTCTGTAGTAAAATCAGTCTTTGCATTTAATAAAGAATGAAAAATATCACTAGCATCTTTGTCGTCCAAATAATGTAATGCGTCAAGAATTTTTGCTTTGCTATCGGCTTCTAAGGATATTGTGCCGTCTTTAACCTGTGTTATATATTCTTCTTCCTCAGAATAAAAGATTTTTTCAAAAGAACTTGCTTTTAGGTTAGAATAATCGATAGTAAGGTTTTTTAGTTTCGCTCCCTGTCCAACTATTTTTAGAACATTTCGCCCTTTTTTCATGGAAATGGTTTGTGTTGTTTCTGCACCAGTTTCATTGATGGTAAAAATACTTTTATCGGGTGCAATAGATATAATTTTAAATTTACCCTCTGAAAGTTCAAAGGAAGAAGTTACCTTTACATCTACATCTTTTTCTGTGTGAGCAATTAGAAAGGTATCGGAGCCATATAATACAAAGCTAGATGCCTTGATTTTGTTGCCGCCACCACGATAGTAATGCGCATACCAATTATCCTGAATATCTTCATCGGCAAGCAAAAGGTCGTCGTCATAAACATTCCATGCATCGCTTGTTTTGTTAGCGCTAGAAAAGTTATATACAAAACTGGTGTCAGTGGTCTTGGAGCCAAATATATTTGAGAACAGACTGTTTTCTTCAAAGGCAGTATCTTTTGTGCTAGAGGAAGATGCATTATCGGAAGCAATCCATACAGTGCTGCAAGCGGTGAACAACAGTGTGATTCCAATGGTACATACGGAGAGCAGCAGTCGAAAACGTGAAATTTTTTTATGCTGTAAAATATTGTTAAGACGCTTTTTAAGGTCTTTTTTATTCTCTAATAAAGTTGTGGAAAGCATGTTTTGTCTGTATCCAATCATTTGCTCGGCGGTGTCCAGAAGCACATTTCCATAGAGCTGTTTTCCGAAGGTCGTTAGCTGTACAAGAATTTGTTCATCACAGGAAAGTTCACAATCACTGTTAATCTGTTTGCGAATTTGGTATAGAAGTGGGTTAAACCAATGAACACAGAGTAATAGCTGGTAAATCCACTTGTAAAGCAAATCTTTTCTTGCTACATGAATTAGTTCATGATGGAGAATTAGTTTGAGCGATGTCAAATCCTTTTCTTTGGAAAAACCTTCTGGAAGAAAAATAACAGGATTCCACAAACCAATTGTCATAGGACTAAAAATAGTAGAACTTTCATAAATGGCGGGAATATTTTTTATTTGAAGTTTTATACAAAGAAAGTTTTCCAATGTGATAATAGAATTATCTAAAATACGAAGACGATTCTTTTTAACTGTCTTTAGAAAATAACAATAATGCAAAATACTGACAAAAAGAGTGGACAACACACCAAACAACCAAATATAAGCAATAAAAATTCGTGGATTTCGTGTCATATTGGTCGTAGAATCTGTGGCAGTAGGTTGGATAGCTGCATTTATGTCAGAAGAATGGTTTGCAGCAGGTGTTGTATTGATGGCAGTATGCAAAGTGGTATTTTGGATTATATTATTTGTATTATTGTTCGTCTCTTGTAATTTTGCCGGAACTTCTGGAAAGAAATTGATATCAAAGTGAAACGGAATCAGTAATCGTGCGACGACAAGTAGCCAGATATAATAATTCCATTTCTTGGAGAAGTATTTTTCCGTCAAAGGATGCAAGACTAAGATGAGAAGTCCGACCAATGTTCCCGACAGAGACAAAGATAGAACAATCATAAAAAGTTGTCTCATAAAGCACCTCCAATCATAAATTCTGATTAAAATAGTCGCGTAGCTCATCAATATCTTTTTTTGTCAAAGCATCACTGTCAACCAGAGCAGCCGCCAGATTTTTTGTATGTCCCTTAAAAAATTTGTTGATAAAACTTTTGGTTTCTGACAGGATATATTCCTCTCGCTTGATACAAGGAGAATAGTAGTATACTTCACGTCTTTCTTGTAGAAGTGCGCCCTTTTTCACAAGCCGTTGAATTAGTGTTAGGATTGTTGTGCGTTCCCAAGTTTTGTGCTCGTTCAAAAAATTTCGTATTTCTGCAGCGTTTAAGGCTTTGTCTGCTGTCCATAAAACCTCTAGGATTTCCAATTCGGAATCAGATATGGATATTTTTTGTTCCATAGTAATCTCCTTTCCATAATTAAAATTGTAATGACTACTTTTGTAGACAGCTATAGTTTACATCTGTAGGCAGAAAATGTCAAGAAGAAATTTAAAAATGCCAATGGCATTTTTGCTGTGGCGTGTAAGTTAGGATTGCTGACAGGACAATCAATTGCATGTGAACTTTCATCTGCCCGCTTTTGCAGACGTACAAATCAAGATTGGTGAAATTTTTTGGCTTCTTAAAATTTTGTTTGTGTATTAAACAACAGTATATTATGTTTATTTTTGGAAAAAGAAGAATGTAAAAATCAATATTTCTTGACACTATTTTTCAATAATGCTAGTATTAAAAACAGCAAACAGATATGATAGGTAACGGTGTCGATAGAAATAGGAAAGGACAATAGAAAAATGCAAGGACGTACACATAATTGTAACCAGTTGCGGCTGGAAAATGTAGGAGAGCAAGTAACACTTGTCGGATGGTATGACAATCTGCGCAAGGTAAGCAAAAATTTAGGATTTTTAGTATTGAGGGACTTTTACGGAAAGACACAGATTGTAGTTGAGACAGAGGAAATTATGGAACAGATTGATGCTGTCAACAATGAATCAACGTTGGAAATTGTTGGAACGGTGCGGGAGCGCAGCGCTAAAAATCCTAAGATGGAGACAGGTGATATTGAAATTGTTCCATCGAAAGTCAAAGTTTTAGGAAAATGTCAATACAATGAACTGCCATTTCAAATTGACCATTCTAAGGAAGCAGATGAGAATACACGGTTAAAATATCGTTATTTGGATTTGCGCAATCCTGCTGTAAAGTCAAAGATTGTGCTTAGAAGCAAGATTGTCGCAGATTTACGCACCGCGATGATTGGGCATGACTTTATGGAGATTACAACACCAATATTGACCTGTTCTTCACCGGAGGGCGCACGCGATTATCTTGTGCCATCAAGAAATCACCCTGGAAAATTTTACGCACTTCCACAGGCACCACAGCAATTTAAACAGTTGCTTATGGCTTCTGGATTTGACCGCTATTTCCAGATTGCGCCATGTTTTCGTGACGAGGATGCGCGCGCAGACCGTTCGCCAGGAGAGTTTTATCAACTTGATATGGAGATGGCATTTGCAAGTCAGGAGGATGTGTTTGCAATTATGGAAGATGTGTTGCCTCCAATTTTTGCAAAATATGGAATCTATCATGAAGCATCCAAAGCGCCTTTTATGAGAATCCCTTATTTGGAAGCGATGGAAAAATATGGTTCGGATAAGCCTGATTTGCGCATTAATCTTTTGGTGCAGGACGCAACAACAGTGCTTGCAGATTGTGGGTTTGAGCCGTTTGCTGGAAAGACAGTGAAGGCGCTTGTCGCAGAGAATTTTACGGGGACAAGAAAGCAAATTGACAAGATGTGTGCGGATGTTGAGGTTGTGAGTGCACAGAAAACTTATTGGTTTCGTCTGGATGAAAATGGAGAGCTTGTGGGTGGTATCTCTAAGTTTGTGCAGGAGAAAAAGGCGGCTGTAATCGAAGCACTTGGATTAAAAAATGGTAGTTTTGTGGCACTTGCTGCAGGCGATTTAAAGACAGCACAAAAGACAGCGGGCGTCATTAGAAAAACACTTGCAAGTTCATTTGACGGATATGTGAAAAAAGATGAGTATGCATTTTGCTGGATTGTGGATTTTCCAATGTATGAGATTGGCGAGGAATCTGGTGCGTTAGAGTTCTGTCACAATCCATTCTCTATGCCGCAGGGCGGAATGCAAGCACTAGAGACAAAGGAGCCGCTTGATATTTTGGCTTATCAATATGATTTGGTATGCAACGGTGTTGAACTGTCGTCGGGCGCAGTCCGCAACCATGACCCAGAAATTATGATCAAGGCATTTCAGATTGTAGGGCTTGGCGAGGAGGATGTGAAGGCAAAGTTTCCAGCAATGTACAATGCATTTTGCTATGGTGCGCCGCCACACGCAGGCATTGCTCCGGGTGTAGACCGCATGGTAATGTTGATTGCAGGGGAGGAGAGCATTCGTGAGATTATTCCATTCCCTATGAATAAGACCGCACAAGATATAATGATGGGCGCTCCGGCAGCCGTGGATGAGCGGCAGTTACGCGATGTGCATATTCAGATTGTAGCGGAAGATAAAGAGTCATAAATCGAATAGAGAAGGTTTATCTTCTCTACTTGCACCGGACGCGGCAGCGTTAGCTGTATATTTCTTTTCCGCGTCCGTGTGCATAAATTTTAATTTTCTACAAAATCTTCTAGTGTCCGAAAGGTATAACCCAATTCTTCCCATTTAGTCAAGAGTTCATCAAGAATCTCACCGTTTGTCTTGGAAGTGCTATGCAAAAGCACAATAGCGCCAGGATGAATCCGTCCAATTAGTTTTTTAAAGGCTTCTTCTTTTGTGGGCTGTTTATCTTGATACCAATCCACATATGCAAGACTCCAGAAAAAGGTATGATAGCCTAGTTCTTTTGCCATTTTTAGATTCTTGGTGCTGTATTTTCCTTGTGGGGGACGGTAAAAGTGTGCCAATTCTTCCCCTGTGATTTCTTTGAATTTTTGTTCTACATCACGCATCTCTTTCTCAAATGATTCTTTGGATGAAATAGAAGACATATCTAGGTGATGGTAGGTATGATTGCCGACAAAATGTCCGTCAGCTATCATCTGTTTCACCAAATCTGGTGCTGATTCCAGATAATGTCCAACGACAAAAAAAGTTGCTGGCACATGATGTTTTTTTAGTGCGTCAAGGATGGGCTGCGTATTTCCATTTTCATATCCAGCGTCAAAGGTTAGATAAATCACTTTTTCGGATGCGTCTCCTACATAGAAAGCATTGTTTTTCTTTAATTCTTCTGCGCTGGCATTTCCAGTAGGCTGACTGCCTTCCTGTCCAAAGCCAAGGCCCCAGTTTTCGGCGGAACCGCCCGCACTAGCCGGAATCGCTAAGTCATCTATTTTCTCATATTTGACATATGCAACACCTCTGCCAAAGAAAAATGCTGCGGACAAGAGAAGGATAAGCAATGCTACTTTTATCAGTTTCTTTTCTGTTTTCATGGGTGCCCTTCCTGAAAGGTTCTTTTCTTATAGATATTTTCTACCAATGTAAAAAATGCCTGTCTGTAAAAAATATGTCTATTTAACGCGTTACTATTCACCACCCAAAAGGTTGTTCACAGTAACGAGTCAGGGCGATATTTAAAGTTTTGTTGCGCAAAAATCCCCCTCACCCTTGAATCATTTTCTCACGGAATGCGCAGTTCAGCGCATTCCTGACCCGTGAATCGTAATTTTGACTTTAAAAATAAGGCGCAAACACACGCCATACAGTATTGCGAAAGTAATTTTTGCATGTTATGATAATCTGACAGAGCAATCTTGCTCTTGATTTGTAATTGAGATTTATAAAGGAGCGTAAAAATGTATCAATTAATAGATGGTAAAAAAATTTCACAGGAAATCAAGGAAGAACTAAAAGAAAAGGTGGCAATACGAAAAGAAGAAGGCAAAGAAATTTGTCTTGCAGTGATTCAGGTGGGAAGTGACCCAGCGTCCAGCGTATATGTTGGCAATAAGAAAAAGGCGTGTGCTTATATTGGAATCGAATCTTTATCATATGAACTTCCAGAGGAGACAACGCAGCAGGAACTTTTGAAGTTAATAGACAAGCTCAATACAGATAAAAAGGTAAACGGTATTTTGGTACAGCTTCCACTACCCAAACAGATTGACGAGCAAAAAGTGATTCAGGCAATTGCACCAGAAAAGGATGTGGATGGTTTTCACGAGAAAAATGTCGGTGCACTTTGTGTTGGAAGCAAAGGGTATGTCTCTTGCACGCCACTTGGTATTATTCAGTTGTTAAAGCGTTCTGGTGTGGAGATTTCTGGAAAAAATTGTGTTGTGATTGGCCGCAGCAATATTGTAGGAAAACCAATGGCACTGTTGCTGTTACGTGAAAATGGCACTGTTACGGTGTGTCATTCTCGCACGCAGAATATGCAAGAAATTACAAGACAAGCAGATATTTTGGTGGTGGCAGTCGGAAAGCCAAAGATGATTGACGCTTCTTATGTAAAGGAAGGAGCAGTTGTCATTGATGTAGGGATTCATAGAGACGAAAACAATAAACTTTGCGGTGATGTAGATTTTGAAGATGTTGCACCGCACACCAGTGCGATTACCCCGGTTCCAGGAGGTGTAGGACCGATGACAATTGCAATGCTAATGTATAATTGTGTATCTTCTGTAGAATAAAAGACAAAATGTGATTTTGAGAAAGGCAAATCCATTTTATGCAAATATTGATTAAAAAAAAGTTAAAGAAACTGGCGATAGGAGTTTGCATGATTGCACTGTTTGTTCCGCGATTGTCGGTAAATGCGATAGAACAAAATGTTGCGCAGTCTGTCCGCATTCAGTATGAAACATATATTGCACGTTTGGAATCGATTCAATTTCGACAAGAGATTTCTGAGAAGGGTTTTGAGATTGTAGAAAGTCAAATTTTTCCTTTTGAGCCAAATATTGAATTGGTGGCAGAACCAGATATGACGCCGGAGCGAGAGCATCTTTCAGGAATGTTTTTTATTCCGGCATTTGACAAGACTTATCACAGACTTGTGTTGTTTCTTGCAGATACAGATGGTAAAATTTTATATCGAACCGACCAGCTTGAGACCAACAATCAGATTTTGGGGCAGATGACACAGCCAGAGCAGGAGATTGCATCAATTGCATTTCAGGATCTCAACGGTGATATGCAAACAGATATTATTTTAATTACGTACTGTGATGAAAAGTATAAAGTGGGTGATGTCTTGTTTCAAAGTACCAATAAAAACACTTTAAATTTTTATCGGGATTATCGAATTTCGGAAAAACTCAATCGCTTTGGCATGAATAAAAATGCAAAGGCGATCACTGCATTTGTTCGAGATGGGTATTCGACGGAGTTTCTCTATACAGCGCTCACGCTAAAACAGTTGTGCAGTCATGGATTTCAAGTGATTACAGAACAATGTTATACTAGAACATTTGGCAAGTTGGGAAAGCTGCAAGTGGTGCCAGGAACATATCAGATTGCGGACTATGATGTGTTTCTAATTTATCTTGTCAACGAACAGGGTGATATTTTATCTGCGTTGCAGCCAATGGAAAACTATGATAGTCTGTACGCGTTAAAAGGGATTAATTGCCGGGATATTGATGGAGATGGCCTGAAGGATATCATTGTGTTGGCAAAATACAGTTACGAAAATAAAGAACACAAGTTTGCAGTTGCGAGCGATTACAGTATTTATTATCAGCGTACTGGTGGATTTTCCGCAGATACGGAAATTAAAAGCCAATATCAGTGCAGTGATGAGGATACAATGCAGACATTAATAGACAAAGCCAGATCTTACTGGGGGTGGAAAACAGACGATGATTAAAATACTGATTGTAGATGATGAAAAGCCGATCTGTGATTTAATCGACTTAAACCTGTCTTCGGCGGGCTATCATTGTACCACTGTGCAAGATGGCCTGAAAGCAATCGATTTGATAGAAAAGGAAGCATTTGACTTGGTTTTATTAGATATTATGCTTCCGGGTGCGGACGGTTATGATGTTATGGAGTATATCCGCCCGCTAAGGATTCCTGTGATTTTTATCACAGCAAAGTATGAGGTAAAAAATAGAGTAAAAGGATTGAAGCTTGGCGCGGATGATTATATTGTAAAACCCTTTGATGTGGTGGAGCTGGTGGCGCGCGTCGAGGCTGTTCTTCGGCGGTACAATAAGACAGAACAACGTCTTACTGCCGGGGATGTCACAGTGGATGTGGAGGCGCATCGAGTGATGAAGGGCACAAAGTCAATTGAGTTAACCAACAAAGAGTTTGGGCTTTTGGTGCTTTTTATGCGCAATAAAAATGTGGCATTGTTTCGAGAAACACTCTATGAAAAAGTATGGGAAGGCGAGTATTTTGCGGACAGCCGTACTTTGGATTTACATGTACAACGCCTGCGGAAAAAGCTGGGCTGGGAGCACAGTTTAGTTGCAGTGTACAAGGTTGGATATCGATTGGAGATGTCTTAGAGGAAACATTATGAAAATATCACTGAAAATGTTGTTATCTACAATTGTAGTTATGGCATTAGCGCTTGGATTGAGTGGTTTTTATTTTGTGAATTATGTGTTTGAGACTTCGCTGAAGCGGGAAGTTGGGCAGGCTTCCGACGAGAGCAGCATTCTAAGTTTTGCTTTTGAGACAGCGGTTCTGAATGTGCCAGCAAGATACAATGTATTGCCTGATAGCACTGTGGATGAGATTGCGTCAAAACTTGAGCGAGGAGGACGCAGTACTGAACGATTGATTAGAATTGCTGACGAGCAAAAGGAGATTTTGCATATCAGCGATGGATTTGAAGCGGACAAGCGGCTTTTACAACAGATACAGCCAGATACAAAATCATATCGTATTATTAAGACAACAAATGGTTATTATGTTCATACCTGCGCGGCGATTAATGCGTTAGGACGCATTCTCTATCTTGAGACAATGAAGGACGTCTCCGATGTTTTTACAGAGCGCGCAATGGGATTTTCTGTCTATCGCCAGATGACAATTGCAATGTTGCTGCTCGGCACAGTGATTATGCACTTTATTTCTTCTTTGCTGACAAAGCCGATTCGCCTGCTCACAAAGGCAACCAAAAGAATGGCAGGTGGTGATTATGCGTATCGCGCCAGACAAGTAAGTCATGATGAATTGGGACAGTTAACTTGTGACTTTAATAAGATGGCAAATGCCCTAGAGGAAAATATTGAGATGCTCGAGGAAGAAAATGAGGCAAAAGAGGAGTTTATGGGTGCGTTTGCGCATGAACTGAAAACACCACTCACTGCCATTATCGGTTATGCAGACATGCTGCGCTCGCATAAGCTAGACGAGGAAAAGAGTATCCTATCTGCCAATTATATCTATACAGAAGGAAAGCGTCTTGAGGCAATGTCTTTTCGTCTTCTCGATATTATAGTAGCAAAAAAAGGAGATGTACAATTAAGTGAGGTAGCTACATCAGAAATCTTTGATTATCTTAAAGAAATATTCACAGATGAGAATCGCGGAATGCGTTTTCAATATAAATATGATGAAGGTATAGTGTGGATAGAGGTTAATCTTATTAAGACAGTGTTGGTGAATTTGATTGATAATGCCTGTAAAGCATCTGAATTAGGAAGCCAAATTATCATTCGTGGAATTTGTCTTGAAGATGGATATCGGTTTGAAGTCAAAGATGAAGGAATTGGGATTCCACAGAAAGAGCAACGCAAGATTACAAAGGCATTTTATATGGTGGATAAATCGCGCTCTAGGAGCAGAAATGGTGCTGGACTTGGATTGGCATTATGCGCGGAGATTTTGCGGATTCATCACAGTGAACTGACGATTCAAAGTGAGTTAGGAAAAGGTTCTTGCATTGGTTTTGTTTTGGAGCGTGTGTGAAGAATCTTCTAAATAAGAGATAAGAAGAAACGAGGAAATATGAAAAATACAATGCGATATCTTGCAGTTTTTCTGACAGTGGCGATTGTGATTGCAGTGTCGATATGGGGACCAGAGGCAATGGCGCGCTACAAAGACAAAGGGATCCTTGACAGACCACATGTAGAACAAACTGGTGAGGCAGGAGAAGGGTATCGTTATCGCATGAATGCGAACGAAAAATTGTATATTCTTTCACAAAGTCTTGGGAGTCAGGTGCTTCCTGGAAGCGAGCAAAATGCGTTGACATATGATTCGGGGAGTCCAGAGATTGGTTCCTATGCGTTTGTACAGAATTATAAAGAGCCATCAGGAGATGAGATTACAGATGAACAAATTTATGCGACTTGCAATGATGAATTGGCCGTGTTAAAGCAATTAAATATACTGCCAGAGGAAGTGCGAGAAGTCAATGCCGCTTCTTATGATGCAACGCTGTGTTCTGCGATTGATGTGTTGGAACCACGCAATAATGTGGCGGTTTGGAAGCTTGAATTGTCCAACAGCCAGAAAAATGCAGACAAGGAAAATAGACTAATTGATGCTTACATTGATGCAGATGATGGTAGAATTTATGAATTTTATGTAAGAACATCACTTTTGTGGGAGGAGATAGATACAGACATCATCATTAAAGAATGGGGAAATTATATGGGTTTGGGTGCACCGGCAATCTATGAATCGGACAACCCGTTGTTAGAGACAACCCCATATTTTAAAAAATATGTTTTTTCTGGTATGGGAGATGGAAAGACCGTTGTCACTGTTGGCTATTATGAAGGGATTCAAGAATTATTCTTAAAAATTTCATAAGAAAGAGGCTTTTTTAAAGTTGTTTCTTGCAAAAATATAAAAAAACTGCTATACCTAACTATAGAGATTTTTATTGCAGGTGTGCGAATTGGTACACGTCACAGCAAGAATGCTGATAGCATTCTTCAGCTTAGCAGAGTGCCAGGAAGGACAGGAAAAATGTACAGAGCAGGGATTGATCTAGGTGGAACAAATATTAAGGCAGGAATAATTGATGAAAATCACAAGATTCTTGCGCAGACATCTGCCCCGATAGGAGTAGAGCGCCCCGCGGAGGAAGTGATAGCGGATATGGCGGTGCTGGTGAGACAGCTTATGGATACGCTTGGAATGGATGAGAGTATGCTTGCAGGGATTGGTGTTGGTTGTCCGGGATTGGTCGATGCAGATGTGGGCGTTGTTCGTTATTCCAATAATATTAGCTGGGAGAATGTGGCACTAGTAAAAGAACTTGGAAATTATTTTTCCTGTGAGATTCGTATCTCGAATGATGCCAACTGTGCAGCGTTAGGAGAGGTGAAAGCTGGGGCAGCAAAGAATGTATCAAATGCCATTTTACTTACGCTTGGCACAGGTGTTGGCGGTGGTATTATCCTAGATGGAAAGGTTTTTGAGGGCAGCAATGCAGGCGGTGCAGAACTTGGACATATAAGCATGATACTAGGCGGAGAACCATGTACATGCGGCAGGCGCGGATGCGTAGAAACATATGTGTCTGCGACAGCGCTGATTCGGGATGCGAAGCGGGCTGCTGCTGCGAACAAAAAATCTTTACTCAATCAAATGTGTGGTGGCGTACTAGAGCATATGAATGGCAGAATACCTTTTGATGCGGCGCTTGCGGGTGATAAGGTAGCAAAAGAGGTTGTGGAGAATTACTACACATATCTTGCGGAGGCCGTTGCAAATTATGTCAATATTTTTCGTCCAGATGTAGTGATTCTTGCCGGTGGGGTTTGCAATCGAATAGGCTGCCTGACAACATCTGTAGAAGAACATTTAAGTTTTTTGTGTTATGGCGGAGACAGGGCGTTTGTTCCGCCAGTGCGATGTGCGATACTTGGCAATCATGCTGGCATGATTGGCGCGGCAAATCTTATAACAGTGCACAGAAGCAGGGAGCAGAATGAATAAAATTGACAAAAATAAACAGAAAAAAAGGAAATCTCTTTTTGATGCGGCATTTCGTCTTTTTACGAGCAAGGGCATCCAAAAGACTTCGATATCAGATATTGTAGATCATGCAGGGATAGCAAAAGGAACTTTTTATCTGTATTTTAAGGATAAATATGATATTAGAAACAAATTGATTGCGCACAAGTCGGGTGAGGTTTTTCGCAGGGCAGATTTTGCGCTTAGACAGACTGATATCTGCCTGCTGGAAGAACGCATAATTTTTATGATTGATAATATTATCAATCAGTTTGTCGAGGACAAAACACTTTTGGAATTTATTTCCAAAAATTTAAGCTGGGGAATATTTAAAAATATTCTGATTGAAGCTAGGGAGGATGATGAAGTTGATTTCTATGACATTTATCATTCGGTGTTTGACGATGCAGGAAAGTTTAGTAATCCTGAAGTGATGGTTTTTATGATGATTGAACTTGTGGGGGCTGTATGCTACAGTGCAATACTGTACAACGAACCAGTTGGAATAGAGGAGCTAAAACCATATCTGTTTCGCACTGTGCGAGATATTATGACCGCCCATAGGATTACAGAACATCCTATTTCAGATAGTATTTAGACGGGGGATTCAAAGTGAAATTTGCAAAATAGTATAAAGTAAATGAAAAATCTTCCGATAAATTAAGTATAAAGTTACAGTTTTGCACAGGACTTTGACTTACTGCAAAGTCCGTGAAATAGCGTAAGCGTTAATATACATCAAACCATCACCAAGCGATTATGCACGGTTTGATGTTTGTAACAGGAAACCAAGGGCTGAACTGTTACAGAATAAAACCAATGATAACATAACATATTTGACTAGTTGGGAAGGAGGAGTCCGGTATGCGTATAGATGCTTATAATCAGATTCAGCAGATTTACGGAACCAAAAAGTTATCAAAGGCTGAGGAGAAGAAGACAACAGGAACAAGTTTCCAGGATCAGCTTCAGCTCTCAGCGACAGCTCAGGATGCTTCCACAGTTAAGAAAGCCATTACGGCTGCACCTGATGTGCGCCAGAACCTTGTAAATTCCTTGAAGGAACGCATCGACAACGGCACGTACGAGGTGGATGTGGAGGATTTTGCAGGAAAGCTTTTGGAGAAGTACAATGGCCTGTTCTAGGAATGCCATAATATGACAGTGAGGTGAACAGGTGGCAAGCTTATTAGAAAATTTGATTGATGTGCTCGACCGTGAGAATGTGCAGTATGAGAAACTGGTCGTTCTCGCCGAGAGCAAGACTCCCGTCATTGTAGCGGGAGACATTGAAAACCTGGGAAAAATCACGGAGGATGAACAGGAGATCGTAGGCATAATCCAGGGAATGGAAAAGCAAAGAGATAAATTTCTGGCTGACATTGCCAACGTAGTTAACAGGGATGTTGAAACATTGAAACTCATAGACCTGATTCAGATGCTCGACAAGATGCCTGACCAGCGAGAAAAGCTGGAAGGGATACAGAAACGTTTGAGGGCGACCATCGACAAACTTAGAGAAGTAAACGATAGGAATCAAATGCTTCTCGCGGAGAGGTTGGACATGGTGGGCTTTAACCTCAATATGATTCGAGCAATGAAGTCTGCGCCGCAAACAGCCAATTATAGCAGAGATGCATATACAAACGGACAATCGCTTGGTATCTTTCATGGTGGTTTCGACGCGAAACAATAACGACGGAACACAAGGGGAGATACCATGTCTTTGTTTGGATCATTATATTTAGGCGACAGCGGCATACGCACATCGCAGAGCGCACTCAACACAGTAGCGCACAACTTATCAAATCTAAATACACCCGGATATGTCCGCCAACAGGTGGCAAACTCCGACACGACATATATTAACGGAGGGCGTTCGGTAAGAGGAAGACAGTTTCAAGTAGGAACTGGAGCCAAATACGCGGAATGCAGACATGTCAGGGATACCTTTCTGGATGCAGCCTACCGCGAAGAAAGCGGCAGGATGTCATATTATGAAACTTCATATTCTGCAATTCTTGAAATTGAAGATATTTTGGGCGAGCTAGACGGCGCCGCATTTAAAAATTCTGTGTCTGCGCTGTGGACATCGATGCAGGAGTTGGCAAAGTATCCCAACGATACGGTCAACATGTCCATGTTCGTGTCAAAGGCAGCTAGTTTTATAGAAAATGCGACGGCTGTCTATGAATCCTTTCAAGAATATCAGAATAATCTGAACAAGCAGGTGAAGGATTCCGTCGAGCAGATTAATTCCATTGCAAATAGAATAGATGAACTGAATAAAGAGATTATGAAAATCGAGACTGCGGGAGTTGAGCATGCCAACGATTTGCGCGACGAGCGAGATCAGCTACTTGATATGCTTGCAGGGTTTGGCAATATTACCTACACGGAAGAACCAAACACTGCGGTGACAGTACGCTTTAACGGAGCAGATCTTGTCACGGAAGCAAATGTGTACAAGATGGAACTTCTTACAGACAAAGACACTGGTTTTGTCACTCCTTATTGGAAACAAAATGTTCTTTACACAGAAGATGCAAAAGGAAACAAAGTGAAAGATTATTCCTGTGCATATGTTTTTAACTTGAAAGATGAGATATCGACCGCAGCAAAAACAGATGTTGGTTCGCTTCGCGCTTTGCTTCTTGCAAGAGGCGATCATGTGGCAAATTACACAGACCTTACAGTGGGTATGTGTACAGAGGAGAAATTATCTAAGCTTGGTATAGATGCAGATTCTTATTCTGAACAGGCAGGGTTAAAATATTACAATGATTATATTTCTAAGTCTGTTGTTATGAATGTGCAGGCGGAGTTTGATAATATTGTCCATGCAATTATTACAAAAGTCAATGATGTGCTTGCAGAGAATTGTGATCCCAAGAGCGGATATTTGTGCAATGAGGATGGTTCCCCGTTACAGATGTTCCAGAAAATCAACTCACAAGCATATGAGCGCGTTGTGTTAAATAGTACAGAAGCAGCGGTTTTGAAGGGGCAGGGCGTAAAGCTCTATCAGATTTATGATGAGGATGGAGAACCAGTTCCAAATAATTATTGGAAGTACACAGAGGAAGATTCCTTTGCGCCGAACTCATTGTACAATTGCGCAAATACAAAGATTAATCAAAAGTTGGTGCAGGTTCCAGCACTGCTTGGCTTTACGAAGGAGGAAAGCTCAGCAGATTTCAATATTGGCAAGAAACTTGTGGAATCTTTCCAGAATGACGGTATTTATTTAAATCCAAACGCGACAGATATGAGCAGTTTTGAGAATTGCTATATTGATTTGATTAATCAGGCAGCGACATCGGGTTATGTGTTCCAAGAGCTGTATGAGTTTGAACAGCTCGCAATGGAGCAGGCGGACAATGAGCGCCAAACTGTCATTGGGGTATCTTCGGACGAGGAATTGGAACATATGATTATGTATCAGAATGCATATAATGCAGCTAGTAGGTACATCAATGTAATCAATTCCATGCTAGATACGCTATTGAGCTTAGGCGCATAAGACCATAGAGAACAGATATGGAGGAGTATAAATGGCATCAACATTTATGGGGTTAAATATATCGTATTCAGGATTGGTAGCGTCAAACGCTGCGCTGAATACAACAGCAAATAATATTGCAAATGTCGAGACAGTGGGGTATTCCAGACAGATTGTCAATCAGTCTGCGTCGGCGGCAATGCGTGCCTTTGCAAGTCACGGATGCATTGGAGCTGGTGTTGACACGCTTGGCGCGGAGCGTGTCAGAGATATCTATTATGATGAAAAATATTGGAATAACAATTCTAAGCTCGGTGAGTTTGACAAAAAGCAGTATTATTGTGCGATTATAGAAAATTATCTTAGGGATGATAGAGGAACCAATGAGGTAAAAGGTTTTACTACTATTTTTAACGAGTATCATTCCGCGATGGATTCTTTGTCAAACCATACAGGTGAGACGAACTATGCACTTGAATTTGTTGGGAAAGCAGGAAATCTCTGCGAGTACTTTAATATACTATATAATAATTTCCAGAAAATGCAAACTGACGTCAACGACGAGATTAAGATTAAAACAGATGAAATTAACGGTGTTGCACAGCAGATTGCACTTTTAAACAAACAGATTAATATGGTAGAAGCCAATGGAAATACGATTGCAAATGATTTGCGTGACAAGAGAGACTTGTTAATTGACCAGCTTTCAGCAGTTGTGGATGTGAAGTGCGAGGAGCGGCCTATCAAGGATTTGTCTGGTGATGACACCAACATTAATGAGTATATTGTGTCGATTGCCGGAGGCCAGACACTTGTCAATGGCTATGAATATCGGCAGCTTGAATGTGTACCGCGAGAGACATGGCAGAAAGCAAATCAAAATGATGTAGATGGATTATATGATGTAAAGTGGACTGATACAGAAGAAGACGTTGGACTGAGTGCAAACAATGTGCGCGGAGAACTTAAGGGCCTTTATGAAATGCGTGATGGCAACAATGCAGAGGCATTTCACGGAAAAGTATCAAATGTTGACAAACAGAATAAAACAGTAACTGTTGCCACAACAGATAGTTACTTGAAAGATATATCCAAAAGTACCTTGCCGCTGACAAATGGTCAGATTATGTTAAGTGGAGATTTGTATTATTATGATAGCTTTACGTTTGAGACGGATGAGCTTGGAAACACATACTATACATTTCAACTATCAGAAGATAAATCCAGAAATCCAGTGATGCCGTCTGGTGATATTACAGGAAAAACTGCAAAAATCGGAGAGCAGGTAGCTTATCAAGGAATCCCATATTATCTGGAGCAGATGAATGAGTGGGTGCGAGACTACGCATATCATTTTAATGAGATTTATGGTGTGGAGAATGCAACTGATTTTAACGGTAATAACCATGAAGGGGATATCTTTTTTACTGGTAATAATGCAGTGGCAGGTGGACAGTATAACCTCAAAGGGGTGTCGCTCTATGCAACGAGCTATGACAGTTCCCAGAATAATGGTTACTATATGCTAACCGCAGGAAATTTTAATGTAGAGAAATCGATTCAAGATGATGCGAGCACACTTGCCACACACACAGGTGAGGGGGAAGGTGTTTCCAAATATGATATTATTGACAACCTTAAAGATTTGTCTACCAACAAGGATAAGATGGCATTCCGCGGTTGCGATGCACAGAGCTTTCTAATTTGCCTGATGGGTGACTCAGGATTAAATGCACAGAGTGCCAATAGTTTTCAGGAGATCTATTCCAGCATTGAAGAATCTATCGCAAACAGTCGCTTCTCTGTGAGTGGAGTGGACTCTGACGAGGAAGCAGCAAATATGATTAAGTTTCAAAATGCTTATAATCTGGCAAGTAAAATGATATCAGTATTGAACGCATGTTATGATAGATTGATTACACAGACAGGGGTATAAAGGGAGGATAAATACATGGCAATGAGAATCACGACTAAGATGATGCAAAACACATCACTTAGGAATCTGAACATTAACAAAGCACGTCAGGAAATGCTGACGAATCAGATGTCAACTGGAAAAAAAATCACAAGACCTTCTGATGACCCAGTAATTGCAATTCGTGCACTGAAACTAAATTCATCGCTGGATAAGATTGACCAGTATTATGAGAAAAATGCAGCGGATGCTGCAAGCTGGTTAGAGTTGACCGACGCTGCAATCGCAACAGTAAATGGTATTTTGTCAAATGATATCAAGGCAAACATTAATCAGATTTGTAACAGCTATATGAAGGTTAAGGATAGAGAGGCAGTTATTCTTAGTCTGACCAATGCAGTAAAAGAGATCTATTCTACTGGAAATGCAGACAGTGCTGGCAGAAGCCTTTTTACAGGCTACCGCACCGATATGCCATTGACAATGAAATCTGATAAATTTGAGAAAAATGTAATTACAGAGCAGCTTACCAACGCAGCGATTGACAAAAAGACTTTTGTCAAAACAGGAAATCTGAAATCCATCAACGAAGGAAACTTTATGTCACAAGACACCACAGAATACAAGGTAACCACAGATGACATTTATCGGATTCGGTTAGCTTATGGCGAGGTGGATATTGAGGTAGCAGAGCGTGATAAAGATGGCAAGCCTACAAAATATGAATCCAATATTGATATTGGTTTTATGTCCGATGCAAAAGTGCAGGGAAATAGTGCACAAATTAGCACTGGTTCTGTTTCTGCTTATGTCTCGGTTGATGTGAATAAGGTACCGGCTGAGGCAGTGTTTAATGTGAATGGTCAAGAGTACAGAATGGTAAAGGGTGAAACAATTGATAGTACCACTACACTTCCTGGAGGTGCTACTAATTCGTTACCAACGGGTGTAACCCTCTCCTATGGAGAAGATGGTACCTTTAAGATTGTAGATACAAATATGGTACCGAATGAAACTGCTTCTATTGGCAGTACGATTACAAAAGATTCTTCAGGCAAGAGTGTTGTTACCTTTGATGAAAAGTTTAAGACATCACTTGCGATTAGCGACTACTATCCATCTGGTTCCGACGATAATGCATATCTTTCTGTGGTAGGAAAGGAGAATGCAAATAAACTCACCTATATCGCAGACACAGGAGAATTGTTGCTTGGCGACAATATTAAGAAACGTCTTTCAGAGCTTCCGTCAGATACGGAACTTCGTGTGACTTATGAGAAGTCAAATTGGAAAGAGAATGACCTAGACCCAGTACATTACTTCTATACAGAGCGCACTACAAAGTCCGCGTCCGGCAAAGACAAGACTACCAAATACAATGAAAATTTCCTTGCAGACCCATCAGCAAATGGAAAACAGATTATTGAGTATGATGTTGGGAACAATCAGAGTTTGCGTGTAAACACAACAGCAGATGAAGTGTTTACACATGATATTGGCAGAGATATGCAAGAAGTAGTTGAGATGCTCAAAGAGTACGGAAGCCTAGAAGAAAGCCTGAATACTGTTGAGAGTTTAATTAAGTCAGAAAAATATGACGGGGATGAATTGAAGCGATTAGAGGAGCAGAAAGCAGCGCTCAATGAGGCGATGACTCGCGTGGGTGACAAGATTAATAAGCGTTGTCAGGCGCTGATCAAAGATGGCGACAACTACTTTGAGCGCGCGCAGTTAGCGGAGACAGATTGTGGTTCCAGAGAATCCAGATTGCGCTTAGTTCAAAATCGTCTAAGTATGCAACAGACAAACTTTGGAGAATTGGTTAGTGAGAATGAGGATGCAGATTACACGGATTTGGTAATTCAGTTAAAGAGCATTGGGATGACTTATGAAGCAGCATTGTCTTCCATCAGTTATGTAATGCAAACCTCACTGTTAGATTTTGTCAGATAAAATATAGTAACTGCAAATATAATTTGCCGTTGTTTGTGCGGACCACACATCTAAATTCCTTGTGTGGTTGCGCATTGATTATAGTAACGGCAATGATTTTAATTTTACTATAAATGGCAATATATGAGACTGGAATGGAGTGAAAAGTATGGTAGAAATAGATACTAGAATATTTGGCAGGATTGCAATTGAAGATGAAAAAGTAATCCGCTTTGAACATGGTATACTGGGATTTCCTGATTTAAAGGATTTTACCTTGATTTTTAATGAGGATAAAGGGGCAGAGTCAAGTATTAA
>CAJUAE010000029.1 GCA_910583965.1 uncultured Lachnospiraceae bacterium | reverse complement strand
TCAATGCGCTGATTGACATCAACGGCAGGGCAAAGTCATCAGAAAACGCCCCTGCAGACATCACTTTCGACAAAAACGGGCATCCCCTCTGTCCTGCCGGGCATAAAATGTGCCCATGGGGCAACGATCCCATAAAGGATGCGCACAAATACCGCTGCCCACTCAAATGCGGGCTCATATATTCCTGCCCCCATGCAGAAAAATGTTCCCCCGGAAACTATGGACGCACCGTCTACATAAAGAATCACGGCGACCTCCGCTTCCATCCGCGGATTCCAAGAGATTCCGAAGAATACAAGAAAATATACAGCGAACGTACAGCCTGTGAGCGTGTCAACGACCGTGTCCTCAATGACTACTGCCTGCAGCAGCTGAAAATACGGGGTAGGGACCACTTTTCTTTTTGGACTATGCTCATAGGGATATGCATCCATTTGGATGCAAGGTATAAAGCTGCCCATCTCTATACTGCTTAATTCTTAAAACTGATAAAATATAACTTTTCAGTCTGTTAAAAAAACATTTTCGACAGGCTTAATTGCCTTGTCCTTTTTTTCTAACCGCTATTCTGAAATAACTCAAAAATAATCATTTTTTTATTTCACCTTTTCACAAACTTCACATCAATAAATGTTTTTCTATTTTTTTGACTTTCCGAGACTACACTGTGAAGCTATATGAGATGAAGCATAATATACAGGAGACAGAACTTGTACTTCCTGAAGAACTAGATATTGGTCAAATGGCAAAGGCAGGGACGTATGCTGTGCCAGTACTAATTCGATTGCTAGCGTGGGAAATACCATATGGAAATAATGAAAAAACAGTTTCTATGGAGGCACAAGAGCAACTTTTGCAAATATATTATCAGGAGATGGATAGAGAGAAATCAAAAGAAATAATGATATTAGATGAGAAAGAGAGATTAGGGGCGTTGTTAGAATTTATGGAGCAAAGTGCAACTTATCGAATTGGTTTTCGAGGATATTGTAAACAAAAGTTAGCAAAATTTTTGCAGCAATAGGGTATAATTTGGTAATTATTTTTTAGAATAAGGTTGCATTTTATCATATAAAGTTACAATTTGACTTATTTGGATTTATATGGTAATGTAAGATGTATATTTGGTATATTGCATAAGTTTGCAGTTACTAAAGATAAAATATTTTTTATGAAGTGAGTACTTCAAAAGGAGGGGCAAATATGGCATTTTGCGCATATTGTGGAAAACAGATACCAGACGGTCAAATGTGTGACTGTGCAGAATCCAGAGCAGCACAGGGAGCAAATGCAAGGCAGGCACAGTCAGGAATGCCTATGGGAAATATGAATAGGCAGCCACAGATGAATTCAGGTATGAATTATCAGGCTCAGATGAATCAACAAAATTTGTATCAAGAACAGGCAAGGCAGGCAGCAGCACAGGCGACACAGTCCGCGACGCAGGCGGCGACGCAAGCAGGAAATATCTTAAATGAGACATTTGGACATTTTTTGCTAATTTTAAAAGCACCATCAACTGCAGGGAGTAATTTTGTAGCGGCAGCAAGTGTAAAAGCTTCATGTGCAATGGTTTTGATTCAGTCGATTGTTGCGGGATTGTTTTCTTTAACGATAGCAGGCAAAATTAATGATGTAGTAGGGAGAGTGCTTAGCTTAATTGGTGGCATAGCAGGAGGTAATGCGGGCAACTTATTGGGAAATGGAATTGGAAATGCATTACCAGATTTGATTTCATCAGTAAAGGCATTTTTGCTCACAATGTTGATGTCAATTATTTTTGCATTGCTTTATGCATTATTATCGTGGGTAATAGTAGGACTTTCTAAGGCAAAGACAAGCTTTGGACAGATGTTTGCTGTTTCTGGAGTTCGTGCAGCATTTTTGATACCAGTTACAATTATTTCTATATTAATATTTTTGATTAGTCCATTTGCAGGAATCTCTGTATTTTTTGTTGGTGGGATATTTTTCTCTATAGCATCACAGTTAGAAGCCTTGCATGGGGTAATAGGCATTAATCATAATACAAAAACTTATCTGTCTGTAATTTTAATGATTATCTTTTGTGGAGTTGTATTTATTGCTACGACAAAGATAGCTCCACAGGCGATTTCGGGTGAGTATTTGAAAGTATTTGAGGAATCATTTAAGGAGATATCGGAAGAATTATCCGAATTTAATTTTAGTGATATATTATCTGGATTAATAAGAGATATGCTGTATTAAGGAGAACGGAAGGATGGTGATTGTAGGTGAGATGTCCCGATTGCCAGAGTGAAGTACCAGAAAATGTGAAGTTCTGTACTGTATGTGGGTGTAGAATGCCAACGATTAATATACAGCCAGGTTTCAATGACATGCAACAACCACATGCGAAAACAGTGCATATGCGTCCAGCAGTGTGCATGGCATGTGGAATACCATTGGTAGCAGGGGTTAGATTCTGCACTGCATGTGGTTTTAGAGTAGATGGTGCAGTCCCTTACTTGATACGGTGTCGTGATAATACTATGATACAAGTTGACCGAATGGAGTTTACAATCGGCAAAAAACAAGGAGCAGTGGATTATTGCATTGCGGATAATAAAGCAATTTCTCGCGTTCATGCAAAATTGATTAACACAGGTGGTAATTTTTGTGTGATAGATATGGGATCAACAAATCATACTTATGTAGATGGTGTCAAAATATTGGTTTATACGCAAGTACCAATTATAAGTGGAACAATGTTGCGTTTCGCAAATGAAGATTTTGAGTTTAGGATTCAATAAATTTTTAAACAGCCATGTAGGATACAATTTTACATGGTTGTTTTTTGCACAAATTATATAAGATAAATTTGTGCAAAATTAAAATAAAATATAAAAAAGAAATAAAAAATAGTAAAAATATTCTATAATATTTATTGCTGGAAATAATTGCTATTCATGTCATAATTTGTTATAATATAGCACATAAAACGATATGATGAAACTGTCTGACTATAGCTGACAGTATGCGAAGGTGGTGCAGTATGAATCTTTTGTTAGAAGGTGGAAAGATTTCAGAACAAAGAGTAAATGAAAACTTTTCTTATACATTAGAGAAGGATTGTTCGCTTAATCAGATGGAGTATAAGGTAATGCAAAGTCAGAATGGGACTGAGTTTGTAAATTGTATGAGTGTTCTTTTTAATGGCAAAAATCAATTGTTGTATATGCCAGGTGAACTTAAAACTTTGCTTTCGATGTCTCGTGGCATTGATGAGGAAGATTTTATAACGATTATAGCAAGTCTCCTAGGATGTGTAGCTGATATTAAAAAGAATGGTTTTCTTTCCTGTCAGAATATTGAAATAGCATCTGACAAGATCTATGTCGATCCGGTAACTTATAATATCCGTCTGATCTATGTTCCCATTCAACCTAAAATATATGAAGATTATACTTCATTTGAAGATGATCTCCGAATGGGAGTTACCAGAATTATTAACTCGGAATTTAATATGCATGGCAAGAAAATACAACAATTGTATTATGATTTGTATGACAAAGCTGTAAAACTAGAGGATCTCTACGAAAAGATTCGTAAGAAAAATACAGATAACGACCAAGCGACTAAGAAAGAGTCTGAAAAAACTTCAAGAGTAAAGCGCATGTGCCTAACGGCTCTTGATGCACCGATCCATACAGTGATTGAGGTAAATCAAGATGCACTTTCAATAGGGCGAAACGCTTCCATGTCAGATGTGGCAATTAACTTTAATAGTGCAATCGGCCGAAAGCATTGCACAATATTGCGAAATGCCTCTTTTTTTATGATAAAAGATGAAAACAGTGTGAACGGAACTTTTGTAAATAATGTAAAAGTGGTTCCAGGACAGATTAGACGGCTAGACGATGGAGATGTGATAAGCCTTGCTAATACTAAATTTAAAGTAAAGATATATGAATGACTGCCCATATTTACGAAGAAGGGAGTCAGCAGAAAGGTATGGTTATAAATATGGGAAAACCCAGGATCATTATCGCTGACACAGATTTAAACTATATCACTTTGTTGGAACTTAAATTTGTTGAGGAATTATTTGATAAGGTGAACCTCGAAATGATTACAGACAAAGAGTATTTTGATTCTTTGTTTTTGACACCGCAAAAAGCGGATGTAATGATTGTATCAGATGATTTTTATAGAGAGACCTTAACGATACACAACGATATAGAAAATATTTTTTTGATTACAGAAAATAACACTGGGCAACAGACCTTGCACAAAAATGTTATAGAAATTTATAAATACTCCAATGTCAATATAATATATAGTCAAATTGCTGGTGCGAGTGGACTAGGAGCGAAGGCATCCAACAACAGTGCGCCAAAGAAGTCACAGATTATATTATTTTTTTCGGCTACAGGAGGTGTGGGAAAAACGCTTTTGTCAATGTCAGTAGCGGCAGCACTCGCAAATCAATTTCGCCAAGTTCTTTATATAAACGCAGGACATCTGCAAACTTTTCAACAACATTTCAAGCAACAGGGAGCAATTATATCAATTGATACATATGCAAAACTTACAGCAAAAAGTGACAATGCCTATCCTGTGATAAAAGAGTATATAAGAAAAGAAAAGTTTTCATATGTGCCGCCATTTAAAGCATCTTTGGTCGCACTGGGAATGTCCTATAAGATTTATGAGTCACTTGCTATATCCGCAAAAAAGACAGGTGAATACGATTATATTATTGTGGATACGGAGACAGCATTACATGAATCAAACATGAATTTACTCAATACAGCCGACAGAGTAGTTTTTGTGATGAATCAAAATGAAAGCAGCGTGGTCGCTGCTAACATGATGGTGGATAATATCAACGGTCTAAATAGTGATAAACATATATTTATCTGTAATAATTTTGATAAGCAGAAAAATAATGCTATCGTAACAATGAACAAGGGATTGAAGTTTTCAGTTGATGAATATGTGAATCATGTGTTAGAAGATACAGAAACAGGTAGAGAAGTGAGCTACGAGGAGATGGCAGAAAATGAGTCTATAAAGAAAATCGCCATGTTTCTAATGACATAAAAGAAAGAGGGGCAGAATTACAATGGGACATAACACAGTCAATGTTATACTAAATATGCATAAGCGCAATATTTCCGCAGATATTGAGATTCCGTTGGATATATCTGCAAATGAGCTGGTGGTGGCACTCAATACGGCATATGAATTAGGAATTGATACTTCTGATATTAAACGTTGTTATCTAAAGTCAGAGAATCCAATTGCGTTGATTAAAGGCGGAAAAACTTTGCGGCAATTGGGAATCCATGACGGAAGCTTTATTAACTTTACAGAATAGGGGAAAGTAAGATATGCAGGGCAGATACAAAGCAGTCATTTCAAATAAAAATTTATATCGCGAGATTGAAATTCCACTAGATTGTGAGACATTTACTGTGGGAACTGAACTAGAAAATGATGTAAGACTGCGCAGAGAACTTTTTTTTACCACAGTACAACTAATCTTTATGCGCTCGTCAGAGGGTGGATGGAATGTAATGTGTTCAGACGGACTGTATTTGTCTGCAGTTGATGATGTGAAGAAGTTGCTTCGCAAGGAACTGAAACATGGTGACGAGATAGTGGTCCGCTATCAAGATTCTAACAGTGATGTATTAAAACTATACTTTACATTGGATTTTGATTATGAAAGAAAAGATTATAATAGGGAAATTATAATTACAAACGCAGGACAGATAAAAATAGGTGGTACTGCTGATTGTAATATTCATATTACAGATAATTTTGTTGGAAATGATTTTGTTTTGCTGCATTCTATAAATGAACGTCTTTTTGTGAAAAATGCAAAAACGCATTATGGAGTGAATGTTAATGGTATACGAATTGACAAGGAACATGAAATCAAAGATTATGATTTTTTCTCTATTGTGGGATATAGTTTTTATTATCGAGAGGGCAAACTTTATACAACAATGGCTTCCAATGTAACCGTGAATGGTCTACAATGGCGTGCGTTGCAAGAACAGTCTTCTCATTTTAAATATCCGAAATTTGTGCGCAATACACGAATCTCATATATGGTGCCTGAAGATGATCTTCAGATACAACAACCAGTACAGAAACCAAAAAAGAATAAAAGAAGCTTAGTAATGTCTTTGATTCCTTCTATTGTTATGCTTGCCATGACAATTGTGCTGAGAGGAATTATCGGAGGTGGTGGAACATTTGTTATCTACAGCGCGGTATCAATGTCTCTAGGAATTATCATGTCGATTGTAACGTATATTCAGGACAATAAAGAGTACAAAAAGGACTGGGAGGAACGTATTACATCTTACAATCAATATATTGCTGAAAAAGAAACCTTGATACAGCAATCGAGAGAAAATGAATTGCGGATTAATCGCCTGATATATGAATCGCTTGGCGAAGGGATTATGGAGAGTGAACTTTTTGGACGTCGACTTTTTGAGCGAACGATTGAGGATCCAGATTTCTTGAAAGTATATATGGGTATAGGACGAGTTGAATCTCAAAACCAAGTAAAATATGACAAGCAGGAATTTATTGATTTGGAAGATCCGTTGGCGTTATTGGCAGAACAGACAGCAGAAAAATATAGATATATAGAGGATATGCCAATTGTGTCTGATTTTCGGTTTTCAGGTGGTGTTGGCGTTGTTGGAAATTGGGATGCACTATATCAAGCAATTCGTAATATTACATTGGATTTGACAATTCGGCATTTTTACACAGATGTTCATTTTGTGTATATTTTAAGACCAGAAGATATACAGATACTAAGTTGGGTTAGATGGCTTAAAAATGTGGAGAATGAGCGACTTGATGTGCGAAATATTGTGTGTGATGATGAGAGTAAGAATCTAATTTTGGAAAGTTTGTATATTACGTTGTCCGCGCGAGAAGCGCAGGCAGGTGGTGGAGAGGAATACATTGCAGATGAGTATTATGTTGTTTTTGTCACAGATCCTTCTGCGATTAGTACCCATCCAATTGCGAAATATGCAAAAGATTATGCAAAATATGGATTTACCTTTGTATATTTTCAAGAATATGAAGAACTAATTCCACAAGGTTGTGCAGAGATGATACGTCTTGACACGACAAATCGTGGAGGATTGCTTAAATCACAGAATGGAGACAATGTTGCTGCTTTTAGCTATCCAGAGATTTCGGATGCTATTGCAAGACAGACGGCGTTAAAACTTGCAGGAGTATATGTAGATGAAATTACACTGGATGGGGAAATAACAAAGAATATTACAATGTTTGAGTTACTTGGTATTCTTTCTGTCGATGACCTTGATCTTAAGAAACGATGGGAAAGTTCCCAAGTACACAAAAGCATTTCGGTTCCTGTCGGTGTTAAAATTAGAAATGAAGTGGTGTCACTGGATATTAGTGATGAACCAGGAGCACATGGACCACATGGTCTTGTTGCTGGTACAACAGGTTCTGGTAAAAGTGAAATTTTACAGACCTATATATTATCCATAGCAACATTTTTCCATCCATATGAAGTAGGCTTTGTAATTATTGACTTTAAAGGTGGTGGAATGGCAAATCAGTTTAAAAATTTGCCACATTTGATTGGTAGAATCACGAATATTGATGGAAGGGAAATTAATCGCTCATTGCTTTCCATCAAGGCAGAAGTTGTGAAACGTCAAGAGATTTTTTCAGAAAGTGGTGTAAACCATATCAAGGATTATATTAAACTGTACAAAGAAGGAACCGTTAAAGTTCCAATGCCACATTTAATTATGATTGTGGATGAGTTTGCAGAGTTAAAAGCAGAACATCCTGATTTTATGAAAGAATTAATATCTGCTGCACGAATTGGACGTACATTGGGGATTCATTTGATTCTTGCCACGCAGAAACCTGCTGGCGTAGTGGATGCACAAATCTGGTCAAACTCGAAATTTAAATTGTGTCTTAAAGTACAGACAAAAGAGGACAGTAATGATGTATTAAAAACACCATTGGCTGCAGAAATCGTTGAGCCAGGCCGTGCATATTTTCAGGTGGGGAACAATGAGATTTTTGAGCTATTTCAGTCTGCTTATAGCGGTGCGCCTGTGCCATCTGGCAGTAATGCAAATGAGAAGATTTATGCGATCTATGAACGCAATACATGGGGGAAAAAAACACTCAAATATACAAATAAAAAGAAAGAGACAAATCAGAATATTAGTCAATTGCAAGCAATTGTAGACTATGTGTCTGACTATTGTGAATCCAGTAATATTGCACAATTGCCGGGAATCTGTTTGCCATCTCTGCCAGATATTATTGGGACAAGCAAGTTACAGTATGAGTCAGACCAAACTCTTGGAATTACAGTTCCTGTTGGATTGTATGATAATCCAGAACAGCAATATCAGGGTGAGATTATATTTGAGCCTTCCAGAGAAAATATTTATATTGTTGGTTCTGCACAGACTGGAAAGACTGTGATGCTTCAGACAATTGCATATGGTTTAATCAAAAAATACGCTCCAAATCAAGTAAATCTTTATCTGGTGGACTGTGGAAGCAAGGTACTCAAACTTTTCGAGAATTCGTTTCATGTTGGCGGTGTGGTGCTTTCCAACGAAGAAGAAAAGTGCAAAAATTTATTTAAATTGCTTGGTACAATGATTTTACAACGCAAAAAAATCCTATCTGAAAAAGGGATTGGAAGTTATTTATCATATTTGGAAGCGGGATATACAGATATTCCACTTGCTGTGGTTATGATTGACAATATGGCAGCGTTTAAGGAGTATTTCTCAGAACAAGCAGAGGAAATTAATGGGTTGGCAAGAGAGGCACAAGGTGTTGGAATTTCCTTTATTTTGACAGCGGCTATATCAAATGCATTAAATTATAAAGTGCAGGCAAATTTTGGAAAGAAAGTAGTTTTAAATTGTAATGATTCAGGAGAATACAGTAATGTTTTCGGACATTGTAAGGAGACTCCCAAGGAAATTCCGGGGCGTGGCTTATTTGTACTTGACAAAAAAATCTTAGAATATCAAACAGCAATTTTCGGAGAAAGTATGAAAGAGTCCGATCGCAGTGAAGAACTGAAAAAGTTTATTAATGATAGAAACAGCCAGTGTACGGAAAAGGCAGTTCAGATTCCAATGATACCAGAGCATCTTATTATGGAAGAAAGTATGTCTGTGCATAGAGAGTTGTTCCGCCAGAGGAGAGAAATTGTGATTGGTATGGATTTCGAGAGTGTTAAGTATAAGACTATCAATATGAACTTATGGGGTTGTTTAGCACTAATTGGAAATACACAAAGTCGTATCCGATTTGTCCAAAATATAATGCAGGCATTAGCACAAAATATTGTATTTCATGAAGTTGAAGCAGTGATTATTGATGATAGAGCGAAACCATTAAGCATATTGAAGGAGCTTGCGTTTGTACAAGCATACACCAATGACAGCGAGGAAGCAATGATGGTTATATCTTCTTTTTGTGATGGAGTGACAAAACGGCTTCAAGATGAAGATATAACTGGACGTAGTAAAAAGATGTTGATTATTAACAATACAGGGGTCATGAAGAAGCTCAATGCAGATAAGACAATTGCAAAGGAATTGAGTGAGGCAATTAAAATGGCCAATGAAGCAGACTGTTTCTTGTTGCTGGCAAATGTAGAGAATCAGAATGTAGGTTTTAATTCTTCAGAAGTATTAAAGACAGTCAAAGAATTAAGGCAGGCAGTATTGTTTGAACAGTTGGTGGATAACAAAATCTTTGAGATGGGTAGCAGAGTAAAAGCTGATACAAATTTTGATACAACGATGGGCTACTTATTTGAGGGAAATACATACAGCAAAATAAAGATCTTTGAATAAGGAGGAAATAGTATGGCTAAAGGGAGTGTAGTCTCAGGAACAATTGAAACCGAGAAAATTCAGAGAGCACATGAGACAATTAAGCAGCTTGTGTCCGAGTATAAAGATGTAAATTTTAAAGTGGAAGAAATTACACATCAGGTAAAAGAAAATTGGGTTGGTAAGGGATTAAATGAATTTGAACATCAATATAAAACACTAATTAAAAAAATTGATGATTTTGGTGATACTCTCATCGATATTTATGAGGCGCTTGTGCAGGCTCAGGGTGAATATGATACAGCGGATGACAACATGCGGCAGGCCTATAAAATGTCTATGGACAAGTGATAAGGTGTTTGAAAATTAGGAGGAAGTTATGTCTAGCAGCTATTATTTAAAATTGTATAAGGAAGAAAAGGATAAGGCAAAGAAGTACGAAAAGTGGATAAAACAGTTGCAGACAATACGGCAAAATGCAGCTGGTGGTCTTGATGATGAAATCAGAAATGTCAATCGGGAGATTACAGAGCTTTGTAATGATTTGAAGAATGCTGTAAAGCATGATCAAGTATTTGCCTCAGAGGTTTATGAGATTGGCAGTAATACAGAGGCGGGATCGGGGAGCGATAGATATCTGCGTGGCACACAGTCTGAATTGGATGAGGAAATCAGAGATCTCGCTAGAAAAAAGGATGACGCAGAGCGCAACAGTTCTGAATATTATAATAGATATGAGCAAGAGAAACGACGTGAAGAGGAAGAAGCAAAGCAGAAGATGAAAGAGGCTTTGAACAAATTCACAGGTCTGTTTAATTAAGTTTTCGGGAGGTATAGATATATGTCTACAATAGCAATCAATTACAGTGAGCTAAGAAGTGCTGCGGGACAAGCCCAAAATGTATCAAAGAGATTAGATGCATATGCAGATTCAATAGAAAATACAGTGCTTAGAAAACTTGACAATTACAGTGGTGATAGAACAGGCAATATTTCGTCAGCAATTAGTAATGCCCGCAACAAAAGAAACCAACTACAAGATGACTGTAGAAGATATAGCAATTATTCTAACGATTTAAAAACCTTAGAGAGTGATTGTCAAAATACAGATAAGCGAGTTGCAGACAGAGTTAAGGGACTTACAGGAACCTTTAAAAGTATGTATGGAATTAAAACCAACGCTATCTTGGATCATATTGGTCGTTTTATGACAAGCCTTTCAAATTCAAATTCTTTATTTCGCTGGATTGGAAATAATGTTGTTGATAGATATAATCAGGGACGTGATTATCTGAAAGACCGAATTAAAGAATGGTACAATTATGATGGTGGAAAGCAGTTGATTAAGGGAGTAGGGGTAGCTATTTTAGAAATTGTTGGCGCTATAGCAGCAATTGCAGCAGTAGTGCTTGGAACTGTTACAGGAGTCGGTGCACTAATTGCAGCAGTAGCGGCAGTTATAGGAGGAGTTATTGGCATTTTGAATGGTGCTGCCAATTTAATAAATGAAGTAAATGGATATAATGCGCGACAAAATGGCAATGCATCATGGGGATATCGACTTAGTAAATTAGATACCTATACGGATTCTCTTAGAACTTTTTCAGATGATAAAGGGATTCATATGTTTGCTAATATTGTTGATGGAATTGAGTTTGTCTGTGATGTAATTGATTTTGTAGATGGAGCAAAGGATTTGATTAAGAATGGGTATAAGTGGGCATCAGGAAATTTACAGAAATTAGATAACCTCAAATTAAAGGATATATTAACAAAATCAAATTTTAAGGATTTTACTACAAAACTAAAGACTGATTTTGCAGATACCTTTAATTCCGTCAAGTCTGCATTTGCAAGAAAAGATTTAGAGTTTTTTAAAAGAGCAGCAAAAGATTTTGGCACAGATTTTATGGAAAGTCTTAAAGAACGCTATTTAAATTTTGATAATATGAAAGAAGGAATAAGACATTGGAGTGATTCTAGCAAAAATGATGGTTTGCGAGATGGATTAAAATCATTGAAAAATTTAGCATCACTTGGAAAAGAATTTTTGAGCGCAGAGGGATTGGGAGGAAAAATTGGTTCGGTTTTTAAAGAAAGTGTACTTCCCTGTATAAATGTTATGCAGAATCCTGTTGGGAAAACGGATGCAAGCGGTAGTTTTATAAGAAATAATGGTCGGATTGTTTTAGACAGTCCTGAGAAAGTATCTATAGATGATATATGGGAGTCTATAAAAAGTACATTTAAGATTCCGTTTTCTGATTCTCCTGACATATATAAGAAATTTATAGGGGGAGTAGGCCCTAATATTTCTGTTCCAAAGATATATGTACCACAAATTGATTTTGGAATAAATTTACATGTCAATATACAACCAATTCACTTTTCGACTGGACTTGTAGCATAGGAGAGCATCTATGGAAGTGCCATATTATGTGTTAAGGGCAAACGAAGGAGTTCGAGTACCCCAAAATGATTCTCTTGTTTTATACTATCTCAAAAAAATGATTTGGTGGATTATTGTATTGCTCATTGTTTGTTCATTTATTTTTAGAGATAATTTGTTTCTTAATGTAAATATTGGTGTGTTAGGATTATTAATTTGTGTGTATCTTTATATTAAAATATTGACAAAGGAAGTATTTGTGCCTTCTCCATTTGAAATTAGATTTTATGCAGATTTTATGATAATTTATAGAGAGAAATATTATTATCACACAAAGTTATCTCGAAAACAGTATGATAAGTTTTTTTATAAAGATATACATAAATGTTTATATAAGAAAACTTCGCATCGAATTAGTATTTTTGGTATTGTTGAGGGAGTATGGTATGATTATAAAAAGGATGGAACAATTTCCAATCAGCCTACATATCACAAAACAGTTGATAGTATTTGTTATTTTTATACAAATATGGCACCAGATGTTGATTTTGTTGTAGAATTGGAAACACACGCGCCAATTAAAGTAATTATTCAGGATAATTAGTGTGAAATTAAAATTTCACACCTCCTGATTTGTATGCCCGCAAAAGCGGGCAGATGGGAGTTCGTGTGAAATTAAAATTTCACCATCCTGATTTGTACGCCCATCAAAGCGGGCAAATGGGAGTTAGCATGATAAGAAACCACAAGGAGGTTCGAGATGGACACAAATGAAATTAGGTTAGAGGCGTTGGATTTAAACCAGCAAGGGGCGTTGCTTCTTAAAAATGGTAATATAACAGAAGCACAGGCAAAATTTGACAAGGCAATTGAGCTTGATCCTATGGTAATGGAGAGTTACAAAAATTATGGGGATCTCTGTATGGAAACTCAAAAATACAGTGATGCAAAAAATTATTACAAGAAAGCTTTGCTCATTGATAAAAGAGGAGAATTATATTTTCTATATGGAAATGCTTGCTTTATGAATGACAATCCACATGAAGGAATTGAAAATTACAATCTTGCTATTACAAATGGATATGATAGTGAGGATATGATGTTTTTTATGGGTATGGCGTATGAACATTTAAATGACGATCAGATGGCACTTCGCTATATTCAAAAAGCATGTATGAAGAATCCTTCTCGCCCTGATTTTAAGATAAAGAAAATTTCTGTGATGTTGCGGTTGAACATGCTTGAAAATGCAGAGGAAACAGTGGACGAGCTTCTGAAGGATTCGCCAGAATTATTTGATGGTTATCATATTAAGACGCAGTTGTTATTGAGTAAAGGAAAACTAGAAGACGCAGAGTTATTTGCAAAAAATGCTTGTGATCGTTTTCCTGATGATGCAGATTTAATGTATGATTATATCAGATGTATTACCGCAGCACAAAGACTTGATGAAGCATTGAATCTAATACAAAAAGCAAAGAAGATGGAATATTTCGAGCAGTCTAAGAGAAATTTTATTCTTTTAGAGGCGCAGATTGCAGCAGAAAAAGGTGACATGCAAGCGGCTGTAAATGGTTGTAATGAATGTAAAGCATTGGAAAACGGAGCGTACTTTGATGGCGAAGCAAGGTTTATGCTAATGAATCTTTATCTTGCTGAAAAGACTTTTGACAAAGCGAGTGAGGAAGCAGGACAATTAATTGACAAGGAGCTTGAAGATAATTATTATTATGCAGCATTGTACTATCGGGCATTTTGTATGCAACAGATGGGAAAGACAGAACAGGCAGCTTCGTTATTTAAAGAGGCCGCGTCAATCTATCGGGTGGTTACATTAAAGCGACCAGAAGCGGTTGACATTTATCTTTATCGAGCAATGTGTATGCGCGATTTAAATGATAATAATAAGGCGTTGGAACTTTTGGATTTTGTAGAGAATATTGCTGGTGAAGTGGCAGAAATTCATACACTCAGGGCAGATATCTATAAAAAGATAGGCAAGATGGCGTTGTCTAATGAGGAACTTGAGAAAGCATTTGCGATTAAACCGGAATTGAAGTCGGGTTATGCAAAGGAGGAATAGTATGTCTTTAGCAACAGAGGGAAGATACGATCTAGCTGTTGATACCGACGCGCTGCGTCATGCGGGAGCACAGTATTCAGAGATTGCAGATAATCTTCGTAGAATTGCAGAAAGATTAGATAACTGTCTTATGGATTTGAAAGATAGTGGTTGGACTACTGGAGCAGGAAAAGCGTTTCAGACTATGGTGTCTACTGGATGGAAAGATAATGTAGAAAAATATGCAGATTTGTTAGATACACTTCGCAAAATAATGGAAGAATCTGCAGGGACTTATGATGATTTAATTCAGGAAGTGGAACGCACAAAATTATAGGGCATTACAGCGTTCGCTGTTTGCTATAGATTACAATCAACGTTACACGAGAAAGGAGAAACAAAAGATGGCAAATATTAAGGTTACACCGGAGGAACTGAATTCACAGGGAGATTCTCTTGTGAGTTATGCTGGGGATTTGAGTGACATCTTAAAACAGATTGACGCAAAAATCGCTGAGATTGATAACGGTTGGGACGGTTTGGCACAGACAGCATACACTGGAATGTATAGTGAGATGAAGACAAGTCTTGATCAGTTTCCAGAGTTGGTTCGGTCGTTGGGCGAAGCTACCAAGTCTGCAGCAGAGGCATTTTCTTCTGTTGATGAACAGCTTCAATCGGGATTTAATAGTGCTATGTAATGATTTAAAAGGTACAAATGCAGCGGGGGCATATGTCCCCGTTGCTTTGCGTCTTGTAAAAACATATGGGAAGGAAACAGTATATGCTATATATGGCGAATTATACAAATCAAGGCGGTAGGCCATATAACGAGGATAGCTATGGAGTATTTACAAAAGGTAATGGACTCTGCGCAGCTGTTGCAGATGGATTGGGAGGATATGGCGGCGGTGATATTGCTTCTAGAACAGCAGTCAATATGATTGGAGATTTTTATATGGAGGCATCCGATCTGTCAGGGAAGCGTATTAGAGACTGGTTTTCGCAGATCAATAGGCAGGTGTATGATATGCAGACAGGTGAGTGCAAAATGAAAACAACCTTAGCAGTGCTTTTTGCAAGTAGTACACAGTGCAGATGGGCACATGTGGGAGATACGAGAGTATATCATTTCTTAAATAATGATTTAAAGGACATGACACTAGATCATAGTGTGCCACAGATGGCAGTGTTTTCAGGAGAGATTACACAGGCAGAAATAAGACAACACAAAAATAGAAATAAGCTTCTTCGTGCAATTGGATATCAGACAGAAATAGAAGCTGATGTTTCGACAGTGATTGATATCACACGTGGAAATCATTCATTTCTACTATGCACAGATGGTTTTTGGGAGTATGTTGAGGAAGATGAGATGGCAGATACATTGGCACAATCTTCTAATCCTGTAGAATGGATTAATAAAATGACTGTAATACTCCAATCGCGAGTGACGGGAAAAAATGACAATAACACAGCAGTTGCTGTCTGGAGGAATAACGACTGAGGGGATTTTTATGGAAAAAAAAGTATTATGCCCAGGATGCATGCGTATTATTAATAAAATATCTATTTGTGCATATTGTGGATATGATTTAAAAAATATACAGATAAAATCATATCAATTGAAACCATATACAATTCTGGGTGAGCAGCAAAAACGGTATATTGTTGGAAAAGTGGTTGGTGAGGGAGCATTTGGTATAACTTATGTTGCACTTGATAAAAAACTTGAGATGAAAGTTGCAATTAAAGAATTTTATCCGCGAAAATATGCTAAAAGAGTGGGAAATGCAGTAGAGCTGCATCCGCAAGAAGGATTTGACATTGCTGCACTTCGAGAGGAAATGATAAGTGAGGCGAGAAACCTAGCAAAGCTCGATCAGTTGGAGGGTGTTGTCGAAGTTAAAGATTATTTTCGGGATAATGATACAATATATATTGTTATGGAATATATCGAAGGGGGAAGCTTAAAAGATTATTTGAAACAAAATGGAGGCAAACTGCAAGTAGAAATAGCAAAAAGGATGATGCGCCCAGTTATAGAATCTCTTATGCAAGTACATAATGCAGGAATGATACATCGAGATATTAGTCCTGATAATATTATGGTTACGCCAGAAGGCAAAATGAAGCTGATTGATTTTGGAACTGCAAAGGAGTCAAATGATACAGATATACTTGCATTAGGTAAAAAAGGATATGCACCACCAGAGCAGTTTGCTAAAGACGGAAAACAGGGAACATGGACAGATGTTTATGCATTGGCTGCTACTTACTATGGTTGTATAGTGGGGAGAACGCCACCAGTTTCAACGGAAAGATTAAAAAATGATACACTTGTATATCCAAGTCAGCTGGGTATTAGTATCAATCCCATCGAGGAAGAAGCATTAGTTATGGCATTAAGTCCTGATCCAAACACGCGATTCAAAGATATGAAAGCGTTGTATAATGCGTTTTATAATCAGAGCAGTCCGATCCCTAATCCGGTTTCTCCTAATCCTCAGCCTCCAATCTCTCCTCAGCCTCCGGTTCCTCCTACGCCACCACCAGATCCACAAAACAAAATGGTGTTTCTGATAGCAGCGATAGCAGCAGTGACTGTTATTGTCTTGGTATCGAGTCGTTTTATATCTCCAAAACCTTTGGCACCACAACCTTCAATTTCATCAACAAGTGAGCAGGAATCAACGATAACAATAACATCGACGGTAGAAGATGTTTCTCCTAACGCAGAGCTTTTGGATAAGTGGCAGAAACGCATTGATGCAAAGGAATACAGAGATGTAATTGAGGAGATTACATTACAGGTAGACGAATTGGAAGTTGCAGAAAAAGAGGAAGCCGGAAAACTTTTAGAAAAAGCGTTGGACAAGGAGCAAAAGGCAGCAATTGTAGAAGCAAATACATTTGTAAGTTCAGAAGATTATGCTGGTGCATTGGATCTTCTGAAGGAAGCCATAGCATATACGGAAGAACTTAACACATCAGATTTTACAGAAAAATATATAGATTTATCTGCACTTGAGAAGAAGTATGAGTCTGTGTATAGTACCTACAAGACTTTTTTGTCAGAAGAAGGAATGCAAGCTGCTGGTAATCACGATGAAGGACGTATCAATACAATGTTTCAGAAGGCAGATAATTATTTTGAAGGAGAGGAGTATGAACAACTTAAAATTAAAGTTTATACAGAATTGGTATATGCCAATATAGGACAGCTAAGCAATGAGACACCAGAACAGGCAGTATCCTATATCAGCAGTCATGTAGAGAAGACAGATTATAATTGTTGGGTTATAGAATTTTTGGATTTTTTTCGCTCTCAGATGGAACTTCCAGCAATTTCAAATAGTGTTACACATGTATCTGAAGAAGGATATATTTTACCGTACAGTAGTAGTATGTATCTTTCTAGTTCTGATTTGTCTATGCTTTCACAATTTGAGCTTTATTTAGCATATTTTGAGATTTATGCACGACATGAAAGAAAGTTCAATGATCCTGCTGTGAATGAATATTTTTCACAGTATTGGTGGTATAAACCTACAATTGAGCCAAATTTATTTAACGAGTCTAGTTTGAACGAATATGAAAAGGCAAATGTAGAAACAATTTATCAGTTTCAGAAAAATATGGGATACCGTTAGGAGAATAACAAGATGAAGCAGAACAAGATAATAAAAATTCTCACTGCGGTTTTGATTGTATTATTGATCGCTATTGTGGCAGTAGGCGTGTGGTCTAACCAAAAAAGAGAATCAAGAGAAGATAAATCAAATGAGTCTCAGCCAGTTACAGAAGAAGTGTCAACGGAGGAACAAACCAAAGAACTACCCAAGGTAGAAAATGATCCGCAACAAGTAACTGAGGAGAGTCCATTGTACCTTGCGCTCTCAAGATTTGCACTAGAGACAGATGTGAAGGCTGACGAAACACTTTCTTTCATGGTCGAAGCCGCAGAAGAAGGGAATGCTGATGCACAATATTTTGCTGGAGAAATGTTTTTACAAGGTATTGGTACAAAGCCAGATATAGAGAAAGCAGCGAAATACTTAAAGCAGGCTTATGACAATGGAAATGAACATGCTTTTGCTATATATGGAAAACTGTGTTTTATGGGAGATGGATTAAGGCAAAGCTATGAACAAGCATATGAAGCATTTTATAATCTTTCAAAACCAACACCTGAAGTAATCTGTGCAATGGGGATAATGAATATATATGGTATGGGAGTACGACCCGATTATGAACAGGCAAGAAATTATCTTAGTACAGCAGAAAGCGCTGGTGATATAATAGCTACAACCGCAAAACAGTCTATAAAAAATGCAACTTATAAGCGAAGACCATCAGAAATAGAAATAGAAATTAGACAAAAAACAGTAAATATTGTTGATTATAGTACACAAGAAAGCGAATTGATAGAACTTGTAGACACTGCATATAAAAAGATAGCATTGCAAGAAAATTATGATAAATTTATTCAGGAACTTGAGAAGATGTCGAAAATGTCTCCCGAATTGGTAAATAAAGTTGCTATTTTTGGCAGTGATAATTGGCTTTTTTTCCAGAACAATGCAGATGGCACCTCCTATCGAGATTATGTGGGGGACAATGCATTTAGTGAGAAAGAGTTAGCGTCAATTAAGAAAAATCTTGAAGCACAGAAACAAAAAGCAGAAGAAAAAGGTGCAAAGTTTATATTGATGATTTATCCAAACAAAGAAACGATCTATTGTGATAAAATGCCATCATACATTACTAGACAAAGTGAAGTGACACGTGCCGATAAATTAGTAGCGTATTTGCAAGAAAATTCCGATATAGATATTATATATCCGAAAAAACAATTTATGGAGCAAAAAGATATTTGCCAATTATATTATACTACAGATACACATTGCAATATGCTAGGATGCTTTTTGGGACTTGCAGAGCTGTTGAAACAGGAATATGGAAAAACTCCAATATTAGATGTGAACAATTTTGATATTCATACAACAAAATATGCAGGAGATATAGGGGTTATGATTGGCCGTGAGGATAGGTATGCTGTTGACACAGTATATTTTCTTCCAAGCCATAAGGTCATAGAAGAAGATAAGGTTGACGCCTCAATGATCTTAATAGGGGATTCTTTTAGTGACTTTCTGAAAATGGAATCCAGTTATTACTTTAAAAATGGTGTTAGTCATTATATGATAATGGATTATGGTTATGATTATAAAAAAGCATATGAGTCTGCACTTTCTTCGACAAATGCTGATATTGTTGTGTGGGAATGTGCAGAACGAAATCTTGAAAGACTTAAGTGATTGTGGTAAAGTAATTATGCTATAATTTTATTACAAATGAATTATTTGGAAAACAGGGGGAGGAAACTACATATGAAATGTCCGAGATGTCAAACTGAAAACAATACACAGGCAAGATTCTGTGTACAGTGCGGATATGACCTTAGTACAACAGGACAAATGAAGGGAGCAGTTCATTGTGCATGCTGCGGTGCAATATTACCAGCAGGAGTACGATTTTGTACAAGCTGTGGAACACCTATAGGGAATACATTCACACAACAAAATGATGATTCTGAGGGAACAATGATACTCGAAGAATCTTATGGAGACTTAAATGATGATTCTGAGGGAACAATGATACTCGAAGAATCTAATCCAGAACAAGAAGATAGTTTTGAGGGAACCATGGTATTAGAAGAAACTTCTATGCCATTTACAGTAGACCAGTCAGACAAAACACAAATGTTAAATGATTCTTCTATGCCATTTACAGTAGACCAGTCAGACAGAACACAAATGTTAAATGATTCTTCTATGCCATTTACAGTAGACCAGTCAGACAGAACACAAATGTTAAATGATTCAGTGGGCAATGAAGTGAATCATGCTAATTATTATGAGAATAATACTTATAATGGCGGTATGAATCAGGGGGGAAATAATACAGTACAAACAAATACTACACAGAGTAACTCTGGTAATAAAATGAAATTGGTTATTGGCTTATTATGTATTATGATAGCGGCGGCGGCAGCGGTGCTTGTTTTGGTATGGAAAGGTATTGTGAAATTGCCATTTGATTTGCCTTTTATACCACTTACAGAATCCGAGACAACTACTGAGATAGAATCCTCGACAACCGAAACAACTGATGAAAAAGAATCTGGCAAGGGTGTTTCCGAAGAACAGCTTTTCAATGCAGATAAAGATTTAAGTGCAGGCAAAGAAAAGATTGAAAATATTGAGGAACTGATTGACGGTATGGAAAATATTGAATCAGCAATGGAACAGTACAAAACACTTGCAGATGAATTTGGAATGTCAGAGGTAGTATCAGAGCATATGGCAGATGCCTATGATGTGTATGCATCAGCAATTATAAAACATAAAGATATGATGGCTGAGCAGGAACTTTCAGGAGGAATTTATGCACAGATTATGAATGAATTTAGTCGTGCAGTAACATATGCACAGGAATTTGCTACTGTAGGATTTGATGTGGATACATCGCTTTTGATATCTGAAAGAGATGGTTTTGATACGAGTTATCGCAACCGGATTATAAAAGCGTTCAATGAGTTTGCATCTAGAGATAGTTGGTCAAGAACAGAAGCATGGAACCTTATGGATGATACAGATAGTATGTTTTCATCGGATGATTTAGATGATCCAATAAGACTTCGTTATTGTTATGCACTTGCGTGGTGGACACAGAAACAAATTGAGTCTGAGTTGGGATCAGGTACAATCACACAAAAAGGAGCTGCTTTAAAAATTGCCAACATTTTAGAAGCAACAGATTATAATTTGATGCTGGTGGATTATTATATACAATATATGCATGCTGAGGGTCAGGACTGTAGTATGGTAGAAACTGCATATTCTGAAATTTTGGACAAATTAGCAGATACACAAGGACTTCATATTGGTGAGGATGTGGATATCGCACATTTTTGGTATTTTAATGATTTTGGTCAATATTCTGTTGATGATAAAAATGGTGTGACTACAGAAAACAGACAGTGGATTCGTCAGCGATTAGGTTCTGTTACATTTTAATTAGGAGAATATACTTATGATAAAGTATAAAAAAGTGTGTTTTATAATGCTGGTTATCTGTTTACTTCAGATGGGAATCATAGCAAATGCCAAGGAGAATAATGGATTATTGCAGTATCTGGAAACAGTGGCACAAGGTGGACCTATCTATGAAGTAATATTAGATGGTTCAGGAGATTTTACCAGCATACAAGAAGCTGTACAACAAGTAGAGTCGGGAGCAACATTACTGATTTACCCAGGTGTTTATGAGGAACATGTAGAAATTATTAATAAGACAGTAAATCTCATTGGTGCAAGTAGAGATGATTGTATATTGATATCTGATACAACAGATTACCATCATATTCCGTTAACAGTTGGTGCTGGTACAATATACAATATGACTATCTGTGGATCAAATCCAACAAAAGAGAATATTGTTCCTTATATTGAGAGAGATTATGATAGTACAGATTCGGCATCTGTCTATAATTGGCAAAGTAAGTTTCCGGGATATGCAATCCATATTGACCAAGACTATTCATATGGCAAGGAACTATTGATTGAAGGGTGTCGAATTATTTCTGATAGTAATCAGTGTGTAGGGATAGGATGCAGAGGCTGGAATACAATTACATTTTCAGACTGTCAATTTTTCTCCAACGGGGGTGGATGCGTATTTCTCCATAATACACAAAGTCCAGACGCAAATGGAGAAGCATATTTTACAATGAAAGATTGTGAGCTTAGAAATTACTGGTGCCCATATGTGATATCAGTACAGTCTACAGGCAGTTTAAATCCTATTTATTTGACATTTCAGAATGTTAAGGTGAGTACAGTCGCATATGAAACAAAACACTCCTATAAAAGTGACAATATGAATACATGGTTTAGCTTGGACCAGTTAAATAATCCAGAAGTAAAAGAACATTTAAAGGCAGAAGGATATTATACTGCCTTAGATGGAGAATTGATACAATATTGTGATAGTGAGGCACGAAAAAATCTACGAATAAAAAGAAATCGTGAATCATTATTAGAAGATTGGCCAGATTTTGAGGAGGGTATTCACTATATTAGAAAGACGGAAACTAAGAATGACCAAATTCAGAATCTTACACTAAAAGGAGAGCCAGGAGTACGCCAGATTATTGATATTAATAATGCAAAATTAGACGACCCAAAAGATGGGTGGTGTGGCCTTCACAATATTTATCTAACACAACAAAGTTTTGGCAATACTTTGATTGAGATGAATTTTCCAAGAACAGAATTGCGTAAGGAGACGGAATGAGTCGAAAAGATAGAAAGATAACAATTTTTATACTTGCTATTTTAATACTTGTGTTACTTGGATTGTTGCTATTTTGGCAGAAAGGAACAAACGATTCAAATAAGGAAGTTGTATCAGAGGAATCTGAGGAAATGTCTCAAAGTGAAAGCACTACAGAGGCGGATATAGAACAGGAATCCGATACACCACAAGTTGTTTATCCAAAACCAGATTATACATTTGTGACAGAAGATGTGACCATTCCCATTGAAGGTGTTGAACAAGAATATAAGTTTGCATGGGTGAGTGACTTACATTTAATAAGTGATCATGAGGCAGGAGAATTGTTGGGAGATGTACATATAGAATATCTTGATGCAATTCAACGGCGTTATGAGGAGTTATCTGTAACACAGGAAGGCGTTCATGCAGAAGAACTTTGGCCAGAAATTATTAAATATCTAAATTATATGCAGTTTGATGGTGTTATTTTTGGCGGGGATATAATGGATTATTGTAGCAATTCAAATGTCACCATGATAAAGGAAGGGTTGGATAATTTACAGATACCATATATTTATGTTCGAGCAGATCATGATTATGGAACCTATTATGGAGGAGTGTTTTTTACAGAAGATGAGGCAAGAAAACTTCACCAAACGATAGACGGAGATGAGATTGCTTATAAATTCTGGGATCGAGATACTTTTATGGTATTGGGAATAGATAATTCTACAAAGGATATGCCTGATTATTATCTAAATATGGTCGCTGATGTATACTCTAGAGGACGACCTGTTATTATGGTTACACATGTACCATATGAGTCAAAAATAGACCAAACACTTGCAGAGTGTTCTATGCAAGTGCGTAATAAAATCTATTATTGGAGCGATGCAAGTGAGCAGTATAAACCAAATAATATAACAAAACAGTATCTAGACATGATATATAGTGAAGATACAATGGTTGAACAGGTTCTTGCCGGACATTTGCATGAATCATGGGACGGAATGTTGACACAACAGGTTCCACAACATATTTTTGCACCTGCATTTCGTGGAAACATTGGGATTATTCATATTGTTCCCAAAAAGTAAATTGATTGGATTGAAAAACCAGATTTAATAAATGTTGAGAGATACAATATTAAGTCTGGTTTTTTGTGTACACAAATGCAGAGACAAAATATATAATTAAGACAGTCCGCGCCCGAAGCGACAGTAATCTTCTTTACTCAATTTTAATACAAACCTTTTATATCATAAAACGATCCGTTTTTTGCATGAAATCGATATATATTTGGTGCAGCATTTTCATGAATCATATAATAGGAACCATCGAAATAAGAGATATAATAAGGCGTACCATTATTTCCAAATAAATTGTATAAATCTTCATAATTTCCAAGGGCAAAATCTTCCAAATGCTGCGCACGAACAACGGTAGAATATTGCAGATTGTATTGCAAATCTGTAGAAACAGTAACTAGAAAATTATTATCTACAATGCTTATTTGTACCATACCTGCCATGTGGTTAGGAACAGGATATTCATTTATCACTGCAAAAGAATTTTTGTCAACCATTAGAATACTGCTTCGCTCGACAGCAGGAAAAAGAATAACATCTTCTAATATAGTAAAAGAACGTACATAACAATTCGTAAGTTCAGGAATTGTTTTAATTTCCTGTAAAGTAATAAGTTTTGTTTCCGGTATTCTTTTGTAAAGATACATTTCACCAGTCATAGAACTCCACACATAAAATAAATTGTTGGAGTAATCATAATCTACAAAGTGAGGACGTTTGCCAATTTGCTCAAAGGTTTGGAGAGGTCGAAAACAATCATATCCTTTTTCAAAGGTAAGAATTCGATTCTGATCAGTGTCTGTAATCATATAAATATCCCCATCACTAGCGATAGCATGAGGCTTTTTAACATCTCGAGTCATCACTTTCCAGTGCATTAAATCAGTATTTAAATTATCTGTATAGATAACTTGATTATGGTTACAGTCTACAATAAAATATAAATTGTTTATTTTAGTAATTTGCGTTGGCATAAGCAGATAAGAATAACCATTTTCAGCTGCGTAAGTGCAGATAGAAAATATGTTGCTAATGATAAAAGTCATACAAAAAAATAGTATTTTTTTTAAACAATTCATTTAGAACTCCTTCGTATAGAAAACAGTGGATTACAATTTTGCTGTCATTGTCTGGAAACTATAGTATCATATTATAGTTGTTCTTGCAATTGTTGTTCGTTTTTTGCATGTAACAATTGTACAGGGCTGAACTGTTGTTACAAAATAGTAAATAAAAACCTATTCGCTATATTGTCTTTCCCAATTTTCTATGATACATTAACTATAGAAATAAAATGTTTATAAAGGTTGGTGGTATTATGGAACGATATTGTAAAGCGAAAGCTATTTTGAAAAAACAGAGTAGATGGGTTGCACTGGGTTTGATATTAACGATTCTTATAAATATTTGTCTCTTACAAAAGGTTTATGCTAAGGATATTAGACAAGAATTATACCCTATTCCACTTTCTGAAGAAGAGATTCAGATGTTTCATGAGGGATTCTTTAATATTACGACAGATAATAGGAACAATATGCTGTTGACCAGTGAGTACGCGAAACCAGAAGAAATTGATTTATTTCAGACATTTTATAATGGAATAAGTGGAGAAACAGAGAATATAACAGAGGATGAGATTGCTTTGCTAACAACATTAGACAGCCAAGCGCCCTATCTGGATATTGTGAAAATAACAGTGGCTGAGATGGATACATTCCTTCAAGAAAAATTAGGGGTTACGTTGGAGAGTACACAAAAGAAAGGTTTGGAAAACTTTTATTATTTAGAGCAATATGATAGCTTTTATCTTGTAAAAGGAGACACGAATTTTGATTGGTGTGTAATTACATCTGGTAATTGGTGGCCTGATAGGACTGTTTCGCTAGAGTATAAGAAGGAGTCTGACAATAGTAAATGGATTGTTACTTTGAGAAAAATAGATAGTGGATTTCAGTTTGTCTCCAATGCAAGGTGCATGAAAATAGAATCTGATAAAGAGATTGCAACGCAAAGTGACGAATCAGAATATAAAACAGGAATTATTAATACCAATAAAGTAAGAGTGCGAAATGCAGCAGATGCAGATGCGACGGTTATTTTTGCAATAAACAAAGATATAAAAGTTAAAATTCTTGCAGAGGAAAATGGTTTTTATAAGATTGGTGTTTCAGTGAAAAATCGCGGTAATGGCGAGGATTTGATTGGATTTGTAAAGAAGGAACTTATAACGCTCTAGGACTTTGCATTTACTGCAAAGTCCATAAAAGAGTGTAGTAGAGATGTATCAAGTCGTCAAGAAGTGGTTTTGCATGGCTTGATATCTGTAACAGGAAGCCAAGGGCTGAACTGTTGTTACAATTCACACTTACGGCAGATTTCACATACATTTACTACTATTTCGGTGTGAATTGCAACAACTGATGCGCACAAAATGCTAAAAAGCACGCATTTTGGCGCATGCTCCGACGCCATGCAGCAAGTGCATGGTGCGGTGTGAAAAGTAACGAACTGTTACAAGAATTAGTATCATTAGAATAGAATTGGTTTCATCTCGTTCTTTTTTCTGTTATAATAAAAGAACGAGATTTTTTATACACACGGGCACCCAAGTGAAATTTGTCAGCAGAAGCTGACGGGTGCCCGGCGCGCGAGTAGGGGGAAGGTAAACCTTCCCTACTCGATTGCACAGACTTATACGAAGGAAATATGTTATTATATGGTGTATGGGCGGCATAGCGAGTAGAAAGAGGCAAATCTCCTCTATTTGATTGTTTATAGACGCTTGATTATTGGATGCAAAGGAGAATATAAATGCAACAAAAGGAAAAAAATGAGTACAAAGAATATTCAACGGGGGTGTTAATTAAGCGATTTTTGCCATATTTTAAACCATATCACAAAACATTGTGCGCAGATTTATTTTGTGCAGCGCTGACAACTGTGTGTGAGATTGTGCTGCCATTAATTATTCGACAGATTACCAATACAGCGCTCGAGGACGTAACACTTCTGACCGCGCGCATGGTTGTTGGGCTTGCACTAGTATATTTTGTGCTGCGAATTATTGATGCGTTGGCAAATTATTATATGGCAGACACTGGTCACGTGATGGGGGCAAAAATTGAGACTGATATGCGCCGTGATGCCTATGCGCACTTACAGTTGTTGTCAAATACTTATTTTAACAACACAAAAGTTGGTCAAATTATGGGACGCATTACAAATGACTTGTTTGAGGTGACAGAATTTGCACATCACTGTCCAGAGGAATTTTTTATCGCAGCGATTAAGATTGTGATTTCCTTTTTAATTTTGGCACAGGTTAATTTGCCACTTACGTTAATGATTTTTGTGTTTGTGCCAGTTATGACTGTGGTGTGTCGCATTATCAACAAAAAGATGCGCAGAACCTTTAGTGAACAGCGGCATCAGATTGGCGAGCTAAACGCAAAGATTGAGGATAGTTTATTAGGACAGAAAGTAGTTAAGGCATTTACAAATGAGGCACTTGAATCGGAGAAATTTGAGGAAGGAAATCAACAATTTTTGAAGGTAAAACAGCATGCATATATGTTGATGGGATTGTTTAGCACTTCCACAAGAGTATTTGATGGGTTGATGTATTTAACAATTATTATTGGTGGCGGTTTTTTTCTGATGGATGGTAAGATTCTGCCAGGGGATATGGTTGCGTATGTGATGTATGTGTCTACGCTAATTGCGACAATTCGCAGAATTATTGAGTTTGCAGAACAATTTCAACGTGGTATTACAGGTATTGAGCGTTTTTTGCAGATTATGGACGCAGACATTGAAATTTTTGACGAGCCAGACGCGCAGGATATTGTAAATCCCAAAGGTGACATTGTGTTTCGCAATGTAAGCTTTGAGTATCCAGATGATCACAATAAGGTTTTTGCAAATTTAAATCTTCAGATTCATGCGGGAGAGAAACTTGCGATTGTGGGTCCTTCCGGTGGTGGGAAGACGACGCTATGCAATTTAATTCCACGTTTTTATGATGTGTCCTGTGGAGAAATTACGCTGGATGGGAAAAATGTTAGGAAATTGACACTAAAGAGTTTGCGGCAGAGTATTGGTGTTGTTCAGCAGGAAGTCTATCTTTTTTCTGGCACAGTGTATGATAATATTGCATACGGTAGACCAGGCGCGACACGTGAGGAAGTTATGGAGGCTGCAAGGCGCGCTGGGGCAGACGAGTTTATACAGAATTTAAAAGATAAGTATGATACATATGTCGGTGAACGTGGCGTGAAACTTTCGGGTGGACAGAAGCAGCGCATCAGCATTGCGCGGGTCTTTTTGAAGAATCCGCCAATCTTGATTTTGGATGAGGCGACTTCAGCGCTTGACAATGAGAGTGAGTATGCGGTCGCAAAGTCTTTGAATGAATTGGCAAAAGGACGCACCACCCTCACAATTGCACATCGGCTTTCAAGCATTAGAAATTCTGACAGAATATTGGTTCTGACAGACGAGGGAATTGTTGAGGAGGGCAATCACGATACACTTATGGCACTTGGCGGAATTTATTATCATTTTTATACCATGGCAAATGAAATAAAGTAAATTTTAATTTAGAAAGAAAGGAATGGAAATGGCACAATTAGAAAAAAAATCAGATGCAATATCGCAGGAAGAAACACAACTGGAAGTAGAAAATGCAAACGAACAACCAATATTAGATAATTCGGAGGAGACGGAACCATCAGAAGAAGGAAAAGTGGAATCGGATGCATTTGATATCACAAAAAAATTTAAACACAATCAAGTTTCTTCCATGAAGCAAGGAACAGGAAAGACGTTGCAACAGCAAGGGAGAGAAATTCCAAAAAAGCGGGAACTTATAGGGGTTACAGACAAAAAGATGGAAACAAAGCGGATTTTATACTTTTTGGCATTGTGTTTTGGTGTCACATGGATTTCGGAGATTTTTGCTATTATTCCAATGTATCGAAGCGGTGAGGCTGAACTGGTAAAAGAAGCAACTAGGATGATTTCACAGATGATGCTCACTCCAGCATTTGCGACGTTGATGATTCGTTTAGTGACACGGGAGGGACTTGCAAAATCTGGTTTTCAGTTTAATTTTTTTGAACACAGATTTTTATTTTTGTTTGGATGGTTTGGAATGACGATACTTACTGTCTTAGGAGCAGCAGTTTATTTTTTGATTTTTCCAGATAATTTTGACCCCAATATGACAAATTTTATCGCTTCTTACAATCAAGGTGCACCAGACGCAGGGGCATCGATTGATGCGGTCAACGTCGTTGCTGCTTATAAGACGGATTTGTTAATAAAATTTTTTACGGCAGCAGCACTTGATGCCATTAATAGTTTTGGTGTGGAATGGGGATTTCGCGCCTATTTACTTCCAAAGCTTTATCGGAAATTTGGTGCAGTTCCAGCAGTACTTTTAAGTGGTTTTGCATCTGGTTTATGGTATGCTCCGTTGGTTACAATCGGATATTATTATGGAGATGGAAACGTTGGATTTCCTGTAGTAAACATTATTGCAATGTGCATTTTTGGCATGGTTACAGGGATTATCTATTCGTTTCTTAGTCTGCAAACAGGCAGCATCTTTCCAGCTGTGTTCGCCCACAGTGCAGTTAATGTGCTGATGTCACAGGCAATGCTTTTTACACATGATGGCGGCAATTTCTTTGTGGGTCCATCACCTACCGGAATTTTGTCAGGATTACCGTTTATTATTGTGGCGGTTCTCTGTTTTGTATATATCTATAAAAATCCAATTCCCTCAAGCGAGGAGAAAGTGTGAAAGGAGAATCCTTTCACACGATTGATATATAATTCAAATAACGCTGCTGCCTTCAAGCACATTCGCAATGGCCACAGGGAGTTGTGTGGTCATTGCGTGTACCTCTCCACTTAAAGCAAATGCTTTTAAATATTCTTCGGCAGAAGCTACATAATCATCAATAATGACTGCTCGGGATTCCACTGCATTCATCATTTGGTTTGTAATGTAACTTCTGACCATAGACTCTGTGCTAAATGCAATTACAACCCAGAGAAGCAATAAACCAGCTAATATGATTGCAATAGTAAGAATACTAATTCGTGATGCAAGTTTTCGATTTTCCATAAAAATAGTTCCTTTCGTTCATTATTGTTCACCTGGTCCTGAAAAAGCTAGATAAGCTGATTTTTACTTTTTGCGGAGGATACAAAGATTAAGGACCCCAGAATATTACAACAAATACAATGATTTGTAATTGAATTGACATCTATTTGGATATCAATTATTATAATAAACGATAAAAGTATTTGCCATTTACTATAATAAATTAAAGAAGTCCGCTTATAAAAGAGGGAGAGGGTGACACAGCAAATTGTATATACAAAATGTAAAGAACACATTAAATAGGGAATAGGAGAACACCAAAATGAGTGAAAATCTAATTGAGCTAAATAATGTCCGCAAAGAGTTTATCACAGCAAAACATTATCTGGGCTTTAAAGGCGCGGTTAAGGGTATTTTTTCAAAAGAAACAATAACCAAGACAGCAGTGGATGATATTTCCTTTGCGATTCAAAAAGGGGAGATGGTTGGATATATTGGAAGCAATGGCGCGGGAAAATCTACTACAATCAAGATGATGTCAGGAATCCTTACACCGACCTCTGGAACCTGTGTAGTAAACGGATTGGAACCATACAAAGAGCGAAAAAAATATAGACTTGGCGGATAAATGAATGTCGCATGACAGAAAATCTGTAAAAAGAAGATATGGGAAATATACTGAGAGATTAATCAAATAATTAAGGAGTGGATCAATGGCAATTGATAGAGTAAAAACATATTTCAAACAATATAACATGGACAATAAAATCCAGGAATTTGCGGTGTCCAGCGCCACCGTTGAGCTGGCAGCGGCGGCGTTGCACTGTGAACCACAACGCATTGCAAAAACGCTCTCATTTATGGTAGATGGACATGCCGTGTTGGTAGTGACAGCCGGTGACACTAAAATTGACAATGCAAAATACAAAGCACAATTTGGAACAAAGGCAAAGATGCTCTCGCCGCAGGAGGTAGAAACATTGGTTGGCCATGCTGTGGGTGGCGTGTGCCCGTTTGCGGTAAATGAAGGGATAGAAGTATATCTTGATGTATCATTAAAACGCTTTGAGACGGTATTTCCTGCTTGTGGTAGCTCCAATAGTGCGATTGAACTGACAATAGCAGAGTTGGAACAATATTCAGGACATATCGGTTGGATTGATGTTTGTAAGGGATAGTGTGAAATCAAAATTTCACACAGAAAAACGCGAAAGACAGCGTTTTTTATATCTATTTGAGCCGCCAAAAGGCGGCATGGGGATTAAAATGACAATGAATTAGGGAGAAAAATTTTGGAACTAAAAACAATCGATTATGAATTTACAGTGTGCAAAGTACCTGACTATACACAAGTTCATTGGGAAAGCGAATTTTGTTTTCTTGGGAAAACGGATGAGGAGAAATCACTTGTTTGTATTACGGAGGAAGTGCCAGATAACGCACTAAAGTGTGAGTATGGCTGGAAGGCATTTCGGATACAAGGCGTTTTGGATTTTTCACTGATTGGAATACTCTCTACAATTTCGTCTCTGCTTGCAGAAAACAGGATTGGAATCTTTGTAGTCTCCACATACAATACAGATTATATTTTTACAAAAAAAGAGGATTTTGCGCAGGCACAAAATGTATTATCTGAGGCGGGATATTGTGTAGATTAAGGGGGACTGTGATAAGGCTGCTTCGTGGAGAAGTGCTAAGTTTCACGCCGAAAAACCTCAAAGACAAGCGTTTTTTCTCTTGATTTAAGTTAAGATGTTGGGGTCAAAAGGTATTTTGCCCCCTATGATACCACGGATTGCTCCGCATTTCATGCTCCCGCAATCCTAAAACACCTCAAATTCGCTCATTTTTCTGTGAAAAATGGCTACTTTTCGGTGTTTTTGCGGGTCCCAAGTTCAAAAATCCTCTTGCAAGCAAGCTTGCATCGGATTTCTTGACCTTTTGACCCTGGTATCAAGTTAATAACAAAGTATAATAGCTAAATTATAAGTTTTGGAGGTCATTATGAAGTTAAGCCATTCAGTAAGTGGGGCTGTCAGACAATTTTCCTATTGGATTGCAAATGGAACCGTTGGTTATCCATTATTAGAGGGAATTGATTATTTTAATGAATTTAAGGAAAGCCCAAGTTTGCTTGAAATCGTATATGCAATTTTTATGAATAACCTTGAGGTTGATGAGAATGGCGAGGTTCTAAATGCGAAATATGCAGAACAAAGAGCTGCGCAGTATATAAAACAATGGTGTGTGAAAGGGTATGTCGCTGACCCAGCTTTTGATGGCTCAGAGGAATTGGAATTATATTGAAAAACTTTGTTTAAGTCGAAATTTTGGTGTTGACAAATTGGGATTTGTCTATGGGCGGGAAACTTTGAAGAAACATATTATTATTGCAGGTGTGCCACGGTCAGGAAAAAGCACAATTTCTCAAAAAATATCAAATCATTTGGGATATCAACATATCAGCATGGACTCAATCATCGCAGGAATTGAAAGCGTTTTTCCTGAAACAGGTATTCATTCTGATGCAGAAACAGACTTTTGGGAAAATATTCAATATATTAGTTCTAAGATGGCATTATGGCAGCTTGATACTTGGAAACCAAAGTTTAACAGAAATTATCAAAAATTTTGCTGGAAAATTGAAAGGATTTTCAAACCACTAGGATGTCCGTTTAAGAGTCGCCCATTTTGCATGAAGTAGATAACATAACAGTCAAGAAGTCTTTGATTGTTATGTTTTTGATTTTAATGTTTTATTTAAGAAGCTGTTCTGCAAGTAATCTGCGACGCATATGTTTTTTCATACCATTTGTTTTATGTTGATAATTGTCGCAGCGCCAACGTTTACGAAATCTGGCGCTTATAGCTTCCATATTCGTTAAAAAATATGCTTCATAGGGAGTTTGTGGTCGAATGCGGCAATAAGGACAATTAGGATCGTCACAGGCTTTGTCCAGCCATTCATTGCAGGAGATGCAAGCCCACGCATCATATCGGTAGATTTGCACCAGTGGACTGCCGCCACAAATTGGACAGGTAGAATCCTTTCCAACCCAACCGATATAGGACCATTGAAATCGTTTTTTCCGCGCTTTTAAATAGTTTTTTCTGTTCTTCATTGATTTGTCCTTTCTTAAAATTCTTATTTTGCAGATTGTTTTAATGTAGAACGAACACACATTAAAGCAAATCCCAGCAAATTTTGTCCTTGCCATTGTTCAGGATACAATCGTCGTTCATCTTTCATAGAAAGCCCAATTCCCCAGATTTTATCTTGAACAGCGCACTCTGCTAATAGATGCTCCTGCGTGGCGAGAAGTTTTTCTTTTAATTCTATATTTTGCTGGAATTTTTGTGACAAACCTTGATAAACAATAATTTGTCGCATACCATTCCAGACACCATCTTCATAATGTTGGACTGAACGGCCCAATGCTTTGATTTTTCCCACATTTGATGTATTTAATATCTGTTCTGCAATCTCCATATCATGAAAAAGTAATGCCTTTTGGTACATCATATACTGTTCCATAGAAGAATATGAAATTTTGTCTACACAAAAATCGGATAAATACCAATTGCTAAGAAAACCATTTATTTCTTCTGGATTATGAAAACAAACTATTTTTTTCATTATAAAAACTACCTCACATATCGAACTTGTCGTTTTTTCTATTTTATCACACGCTTAAAAAGATGGATATCTTTTTTTTGAAATATGGGAAAAATATCAATATTTTTAAGAAAATCTTTCGATTTCATTGACCTTCTTTTTTCGTTTTCGCTGGTAGTCTATGACTATCGAAAGGAAAACAAAAGAGGAAGGTGTTTTTATGGATTTGGATACACTCATATGTTATTTTACCCAATATGGGGCAATTGCCATTTTTATTATTGTTTTGTTAGAGTATATGAATCTGCCAGGATTTCCATCAGGGATTATCATGCCGTTGTCAGGAGTATGGGCAGCGCGAGGGAATATTAACTTTTTCTGGGTGATGGTCATCACACTTTTAGCGGGGGTGATAGGAAGCTGGATTTTATACTTTGTCGGGTATACAGGAGGCAGCCTTCTGTTAGAAAAATATCTTAAGAAATTTCCGAAACAGCGCCCAGCGATTGAGAAAAATTTTAAAATAATACAAGAAAAAGGCTGTTTTGGAATTTTTATAGGAAAGTTGATTCCAGTGGTGCGGACGTTGATTTCTATACCAGCAGGTGTGCTAAAAATTCACTTTGTAAAATATACAATCAGCTCAGCGCTTGGCGTATTTTTGTGGAATCTAGTTTTTGTCGGTGCTGGATATCTCTTAGGTGACGCAGTTTTTCAATATCTATAGGGGAGAAAATGGAAATTTCCTATTTTGTAAGATTCATGATATACTATAAACCATAATAATGTTAATCAAAGAAGATTTAAGCAGTCAATTTTAGAAGGCTTTTGTTGCTGTTTCTATAGGGCTTAATATTTGCTGTTAATTATAACTTTACGAGATTTGTGAAGCAAATTTTGCATAGATTTTTCTCTATTACTGGAAAAAATAACAGGAATGATTAAGAACAAGGGCAAGAGTAATAGTGTGAGAAGAACTTCTAATCACTCGCAGCAAGGCTGCTTCGCGAAGAAGTTCTAAGTCTCACACCAAGAAATGCCTGAAATACGGCATTTCTCATTTGGATTTATGATTCCGTGAAGCAGAATCATGGGAGTTCGTGTGAAATTAAAATTTCACCATCCTGATTAGTACACCTGCTGAAGCAGGCAGATGGGAGTTCGTATGAAAAATAAATTTTTCACAAACGAATTTGTTCGTTTTGCAAATATTGTGCT
>CAJUAE010000028.1 GCA_910583965.1 uncultured Lachnospiraceae bacterium | reverse complement strand
ATAGATTTATGCGAAAGGGTTATTTTTTTATTGAGAACTTTCAACTCTCAAGTAACTTAAAGATACCATAGATTTATGCGAAAGGGTTATTTTTTTATTGAGAACTTTCAACTCTCAAGTAATGGAGTTGTGGGTAACTCTGTTTGCAGGATGTGGGAAAGCTGCACTTTAGCTTTTCCATGTGCTGTGAATAGAGTTATCCATGACGGAATAGCCTGTTATGCACATTTCCATAATGCTTGTCCTTTGGTCTTTAGCTTCTTTAGTTCGGAATAGTGTGGTACTGGCGGTCTATCTCTTGTTTTCGGTTGCTTACTTCTTTACCATATATGAGCATTTTCAAATGCAATGTCGCAAAAGTGAAGGGAATCCCAGTAATCGAAGTGTTTCGATATCTGTTCTGCCTCGTTTTTTCGGATCGATGCAGATACAACATCAAAGAAATCTACAGACAGTGCAAAAAACGCAGAGGACGCTCTAGGTATCTGCTCTCCGTTGATATAACCGTTGGTGACGAGGCAATTCCAGCAAAGATTGTCTGTGTCCGAAATAAAAGCAGGAAAAAGGACTGGCTTGCCATTATCTGCACGGATACAACCATTTCAAAAGAAGAAATCATTCGTATTTATGGAAAACGTTGGGACATTGAGGTGTTTTTCAAAGCATGCAAATCCTATCTGCATCTGATAAAGGAGTGTAGGAGTCTCTCCTATAATGCATTGACAGCCCATGTATCCATTGTTTTTGCATGATATATGTGTTGTCTGTTACACAGCGGTGCAATATTGATGGCAAAACGATATGCGAACTGTATTTCCGCCTTATGGACGAATTGGATGATATCACTTTCAGCCAATCCATGAGAATTATTATAGACGCACTTATAGAATCTGTTATGGAATACTTCCATATCACTGAGCAGCAGTTGGAAGAATTTACGTCCAGCTTTGTTCAAAGACTGTCAAAGTACATGCAAAAAGCATTGGAGAGTGGTTCCATAGCTATCTAATTACTATTTTGTGAGTTAAAGTATTGATTTTTCAACGATAGCAATCCTCTAAATTTGTTGCCATCAATGCTTGATTCCTGTATAATAAATATAGACATATGCCATATAGTAATACGGAAGGCGCAGTCACCGAAGTTCTAGAGAATGATAGAGAAAGGGCACAGATGAAAAAGACAAGTATTTTTAAGCAGTTGTTACTTCCAATAATCGCAATTGTATGTACTCTGGCAGTGTGTTTGATAGGGGTTGTTGTATTTATTTTTGTGAAATCATATGAGCAGGAGATTTATCGTAGGAGTCAAGACAAGTCGCAACTTGTATCCGGTGAGATTGCTGCATTTTTGGATGGCGCTTATGGAATTGCGGAGGAACTGTCTGTAAATCCTAGTATTTTAACGATGGATACAGAGATACAGACCGCTATTTTGGCAGATTGTGTTAAGAGAAATCCTTATTTAGAATTGCTTTATATTCAGGGAAAAGATGGAATGCAGACAGGGCGATCTTCCGGTGAACTTGCAGACCGTTCGACCCGATGGTGGTTTGTGCAGACAGCAAAACAACAGAAGGCATTTATTTCAAAATCCTATTATTCTGTAAATACTGGGATGCCTTGTGCTTCCATCTTTTTTCCAATGTATCAGGAAACAGATTTTACTGGAATTTTTGCAGTAGATTTAAAATTAGATTACTTGCAAAGCTTAATTGAAAAATTTTCAGATGTGGAGAATGGAGAGTATTCTTTTGTTATTGATGGGGAAGGCGTTGTGGTTGCGCATCCAGACAGTACGCAGATTGAAGAACTTTATAATTATAAACAAATGACGAAAACCATATCTAGTAAAGATGCTGCGGGACAGGCACTTCTGGACGATGCAGGAAACATTGTGACAGATGAACAAAATATAGGAATTTCAAAGGATTATCAAAAGATTATCGCGGAAGTAATGCGTGGAAATGCTGGGAGTGGTAAGATAAAAAATGAGGGAGAGACGTACATTGTAAGTTATACCCCGATTGTGTTAAAAGGAGCATCGGATTCTTGGTCTGTATTTACACTTTATAGTGAAAAGGCAGCAATGGCGCCAGTATACCAGATGATTGCAGTTGCGACTGCGGTGGCTATTATGATGATTGTGGCAGCAATTTTGGTGGCAACAGTGTTGGCGCGCAGATTGACGCGTCCGATTATCTTAATTACAAAATTAATTGGAAATGCTTCTGACGGTGATTTTACAGTGCAGGCGGAAGAAGGTAGCAAAAATGAGATTGGTGTACTATCAAAAAGTTTTAATAAAATGATTGGGAAAATTTCTGTAATCTTGACAAAAATTGCTACAATTACAGGTGAGGTTGTGGAGAGCGCAGATCATTTGAATCAAATTGAGATACATATGGATTCAACCAGTCAAGCAGTTCATAAAATATTAGAAGGTTCAGAAGCACAGGATGCAGATGTAAAATGTGTTGTTTCCCAGCAGGAGACATTAAGTATAAAATTTGAACAATTGCAAGAGAAAAGCGAGTTTCTTTTAACAGATGCACAGAATACACTTACTTCTGGTGAAAATGGAATGCAGAGTGTTATAGAACTTCGGAGACAAAATGAAGATGCTTCAAAGGGAATAATAAATGCGTATCAAAAGATCTTGACATTGGAAGAACAATCCAAAAGGATTTCTGGAATTTTAAGTACAATCAATGAGATTTCTTCTCAGACAGAGCTTCTTTCTTTAAATGCATCTATTGAGGCGGCACGTGCAGGAGAGCATGGTAGAGGCTTTTCGGTGGTGGCAGAGTCCATTGGGAAACTTGCGGCGGATTCTTCTGCTGCAACGGTTAATATTGAGAAGATTATTGTACAATTGTGTGATGATATTTCAGAAGTCGTGACCAATATGGGGATGATTCGTGCGGGTATTGATGGGCAGGTACAGGCGGTTGATAAAGTACAAAAAACTTTTTCGGATTTTCGTATGTTGGCAGAGAAGACAAGAGAATCTGTCAGGAATATGGAAGGATTAATTGTTGATATGCGTGCATGTGACCGCTCTGTGATGGATGCAGTGGAGCGAATCCGAAAGATTTCCGAGAATACAGCGGAACTGACAGAAAAGGTTGCGGATTCGCTGGAAGAACAATCAAAGGGCATTCATCAGGTGGCCGCTGGCATAGAGAATTTATCAATCGTTTCAGAAGAAATGAAACAAGAAATGACAAAACTTAAACTATAGTAGAATTGTTCTTTTGATAATTTGCTAAGACTCTGAAAAGTAGGTATCAAAAAACTTTGAGGGTCTATCAAATGGAGAGGAAAATGACATAATGGAAGGAAATTTAGCAAGGTTGGAGCACCCAAAACCACAGATGAAACGAGAACAGTGGCAGAATTTAAATGGTATATGGGATTTTGCATTTGATTTTGGCAGTAGCGGTGTAGAGCGAAAATTTTATGAGCGAGATGGATTGGATCAGAAAATACAAGTTCCATTTTGCCCAGAGAGCAAGTTAAGTGGCATTGGATATCAGGATTTTATTCCAGCAGTGTGGTATCAGCGAAAAATACAATTGACAGCAGAACAGTTAAAAGGAAGGGTGCGATTACACTTTGGTGCAGTGGATTATGAGTGTCATGTGTGGGTAAATGGGCAAAAAGCTGGAACACACAAAGGTGGATATGTGTCTTTTTATTTTGATATTACAGCACATGTAAGAGAAGGGGAGAATGTGCTGACAGTCTACGCAAAGGATGATACACGTAGTGGGAAACAGTGTAAAGGAAAACAGAGCAGTCTTTATTATTCTAACGGTTGCGATTATACTAGAACAACTGGAATCTGGCAGACAGTCTGGTTAGAATTTATGCCGGATTCTTATATTGAAAAGGTGTATTTTTATCCCAATATTGCTGAGAGTATAGTGACGATTCGCGCATTGACAGTCGGTGAGGGAATCCTGTCAGCAGAAGTATTTTATGCGGGAGAATGTTGTGGCAATGCGCAGACAAAAGTATGTGCTGGAAATGCTACTCTAACAATTCCGTTGTCTAGTCTGCATTTGTGGGAGGCAGGGCATGGAAGACTTTATGATGTAAAGTTTGCTTTTGAAAAGGACTGTGTGGAAAGTTATTTTGGAATGCGTGAGATTCGATTGGATGGAGAGCATTTTTTAATCAATGGAAAACCTGTATTTCAGCGTTTAGTATTGGATCAGGGATTTTATCCAGAAGGAATATACACTGCGCCATCGGACGAGGCATTACAACAAGATATTAAACTTTCTATGAATGCAGGTTTTAATGGGGCGAGACTCCATCAGAAAATATTTGAGGAGCGTTTTCTCTATCACTGTGACCGAATGGGGTATCTAGTGTGGGGAGAGCAAGGAAACTGGGGGCTAGATTACAGCAGACCAGATGGGGTGAAGTGTTTTTTGCCAGAGTGGATGGAGGCGCTGGACAGGGATTTTAATCACCCAGCGATTATAGGATGGTGTCCGTTTAATGAAACTTGGGACTATGAAGGGCGTAAACAGGATGACGAATTGTTAACGATCGTGTATCGAATGACAAAACTGTTTGATTCTACAAGACCATGTATTGACACAAGTGGAAATTTTCATGTGATAACAGATATTTATGATTTGCATGATTATGAGCAAAATCCGACAATTTTTGCAGCTTCCTATGAAGAATTTGCAAAAGGAGGACCATTGACAGACCGCCGACAGGAGCGGCAGACTCCAGTGAAAGGAATACCTGTGTTTATCAGCGAATATGGCGGAATCAAATGGGATATAAACAGTGAGAATTGTGATAGTTGGGGCTATGGAGACAGCCCACAGACTGCGGATGAATACATTGCAAGATATAAGGGATTGACCGATGTGTTACTTGACAATCCCCATATGTTTGGTTTCTGCTACACGCAGCTTTATGATGTGGAGCAGGAGGTAAATGGACTGTATACGTATGACCGAAAACCTAAAATGGATATAGAAATTTTTCGGAAGATTAACAGTCGCGAGGCGGCTATTGAAAAATAAAGTGTAAGATAATTAAGGATTTACAATATTTCTGTCAGTTTTGTCTAAAAATGCCTGAATATTTTTTACAATTTCAGAAATAAGACGTGTCCGTGATTCAACACTTGCCCAAGACATATGTGGTGTAATAATAAGTTTCGTGCTATCTTGAATTTGGCTGAGTGGATTGGATGGTTCCATTGGTTCTTTCTCAAGAACATCCAATCCTGCTGCCATAATTTTCTCTGTGATGAGTGCATTGTATAGGTCCTGTGTATTCACGATAGGCCCTCTTGCCACATTGATTAAAATTGCGGTAGGCTTCATTTTTTCGAACGCAGTTTTGTTGATAAGGTTTCTCGTCTTGTCGGTAAGTGGGCAGTGTAGTGAGACAATGTCGCATGTCTGTAGTAATGTGTCTAAGTCAACTCTTGGATATTCTGTGCAAGTACTTTTTCCAGATGCAGAATAAAAGAAAACCTTACAGCCAAAGGCAGTTGCGAGTTGCGCGACTTTGTGGCCAATTGTTCCCATGCCAATAATTCCCCATGCTCTGTTTTCCAAATCGTGAAATGCCCGATCAAAGTTAGAGAATCTATCTTGTGCGCTATAAGCGCCAGACTTTACATAGTTATCATAAAATGTGATTTTTTCTGATAACATTAGTGCCAGTAGAATTGTATGTTGCGCGACAGCAGCAGTACAGTAATTTACAACATTTGTGACTTTGATATTTCTGCTTTTGCAGTACGACAAGTCTACACAATCATATCCTGTTGCCAGAAGACAGATAAGCTTTACATTGGATGCACTTGCCAGTGTATCTTCATTCATAGGGGCTTTGTTAGAAATAATAATGTCACATTCTTGTACCCGATCTGCAACTTGTTCTGCAGTTGTGTTTGCATAGTAAGTTACTTCGCCAAATTGTTCAAAGCAAGATACATCAATATCTGTACCAACACTGTTTCTCTCTAAAATCACAAGTTTCATTGTTTACCTCCATTTTTGTGATGTAGACTTTCGGAGTCGTTATAAGAGTTCGCTATTTTAAGAATGCTATAACACGACTGTTAAAATCTTTTGCTTCCTCATGAACTGCATGTCCAAGACCTTCGTATATAAATAATTCACTTTTGTTAATTTTGTTTGCAATCTCAACCGATGCGGCTGCGGTGACAATTTTGTCGCAACTGCCACCAATAACCAGTGTGGGACAAATGATATGATTTAGCAATTCATATGCGTTGTGTTCGGCGCAGGACTGTGCCTGCATAATAAAGCGCTGGAAATCTTTTGGTTTTCCTATCTTGCACAACAGTGGATAAAGACAGCGATATTTTTTTAGGTATTTTTCTGAGTAAGATTTTTCGGCAGTGTCAATTATTAGTGACTCGTAATCGCTCTCTTTTGCGAGCTGAATCCAGTTATTAAGAACTGCCTGAACAGTTTCATTTTGTTTTGATAGTGTGACAACCAGAACAAGTTTGTTAACGAGTGCTGGATAGTCAATTGCTAGATATTGCGCGAGCATACCACCTTGAGAAATACCTAAAACGTTTGTTTGGATAATACCAAGTGTGTTTAAAGCAAATGCAAGATCTTTCGCCATCTCTCTTGTGGAGTATATAGATTGGAAGGACTGTATCTTTCTTTCAAAGTTATTCTTACGACTGAATATATAGACCTTGTAATCTTTTGCGTAGCTTTTGTAAGTGAATGCCAGTATTGCCGCCATACCTTTTACTGTTGTCAATCCATCTCCAAGTCCTGGAATCATAACCAAATTTTCTTTTCCCATTCCAAACGTAATATAATCCATCTCTGTATTATCAATGTGGACAGAGCCACTTTTTGCATTCCAGAACATTATAAAAGCTCCCTTATAAATTTGCGAAATCTTTTGTTGTAGTATTTTTTAGAGCATACCGCAACACATCATTGTGCGGATTTACCTTTGCCAATCCGATTTCTGTGACTTGTGCTTCAAAAAACGAAAATCGCTCTTGAACAACACAAAAAGCCCGTTGCATTTCTTCTTTTGACAACGTTTTTGCGAGTGTAACATGTGGTAGCCAAGATTGTGGGCGGTAATATTTGCTTATGGTGGTTTCTGGAATACCTGATACGGCGTTGTTAATTTGAAGCGCTAGTTCTTGTAAATAGGGATTCAATACAGGCATGGTGTACAAAACATATGGAAATAACTGACCAACCGTAACAAACTGTATTGTTCCTGAGTATAGTTTGTTTTCAAGTTGCTTTATTGTTGGAATAAAAAGGTCCACGCTGCGGGCTTCAATGGCAGAGAGTGTCATATGTGGCGGGACTTGTTTTTCAATCATATAGTGATTTCCTGACGTTAGAGCAATTTGGTCAATCAAAGTCTGTATTCTTTTGGTAGTAATTTTGTCAAAATAGACTGAAACAAGATACATAATCTATCATTCCTCTAAATTCGTACTATTGTATTATAATTTCTCAAAATCTTTTCACAATATCAATTATAAAAACTTTAAACCTCTATTATTTTATCATAGTTGTAAATTATTTCTTAGCAGTTTCTAAATGTAAATAGCAAACCGTAAAATTTTTAGAAAGTTGTAAACGAGAGTAAATATAAATTGATTATAACAGAAAATATAGATTGTGACAATTATTCGTTTTACTGTTTTACTTTAACAAGATTATGATCGTTGTAATTGTGGAGAGGAAAGTTTCATCTAACCATTTCTAAACAAAAAATTAAAACAGTAAAAAACTGGCAAAACCAGTTGACAATAGATTTGTTTCGGTATATTCTGTAGCAAGCAAATACTTTGATATTCAAAATATTTGACATTCAAAGTATTTTCAACTGTGAAAAACATTCAAATTTGATTTGGATTGCAATCACACAAGTGAAAAGGATATGTAACAGTTGAATGTCTAAAAAATGAAATAACTTAGAATGAAAGGATGGAAAGAATCATGTTAGAAAGAGTAAAGGAAATTATTGAGGAGCAGTTAAACATTGAGGGCGTGGAAATTACAGAGGAAACACGCTTTAAGGAAGATTTGGATGCGGATTCACTTGACTTATTTGAGCTTGTGGATGCATTTCAGGAAGAATATGGCGTGGAGATTCCACCCGAGGATTTGGAGCAGATTACAACTGTCGGCTCTATTATCAAATATTTGGAAGATAAAGGTGTTCAAGCATAGGTAGAACAGGAGCTTGTATGAAGACAAGAGTAACAGAATCTTTAGGGATAACATATCCTATTATCCAAGGCGGCATGGCGTGGGTTGCTGAGCATAATCTTGCAGCGGCAGTGTCGGAAGCTGGCGGTCTAGGAATTATTGGTGCCGGTGGTGCGCCAGCAGAGTTTGTCAGAGAACAAATTCAGCAAGTGAAAAAGGTGACAGACAAACCATTTGGTGTCAATATTATGCTGATGAATCCCGAGGCGGATGCAATTGCACAGGTGGTGATTGACGAGGGCGTCAAAGTGGTTACAACTGGAGCTGGAAACCCTTCCAAGTATATGGAGCAGTGGAAGGCTGCGGATGTAAAAGTCATTCCAGTTGTTGCCAGTGTTGCTATGGCAAAGTTGATGCAGCGCGGAGGTGCAGATGCGGTTGTTGCGGAAGGAATGGAGAGCGGTGGTCATATTGGATCGATAACAACTATGGCGTTGGTGCCGCAAGTGACAGACGCTATTGATATTCCAGTGATTGCAGCAGGTGGCATTGCGGACGGTAGAGGATTTGCAGCAGCTTTTATGCTTGGCGCGGAGGCAGTGCAGATTGGGACGCGTTTTGTGGCAGCTACAGAGTCGATTGTACATGAAAATTATAAAGCAATGCTTATCAAGGCAAAGGACATCGACTCTGCAGTGACAGGTATGACAACAGGACACCCCGTTAGAAGTATTCGCAACAAGATGACCAAAGAGTACTTAAAGTTGGAAAAAGAAGGCGCAGATTTTATGGAACTAGAAAAACTGACACTCGGTTCACTCCGAAAGGCAGTTGTTGAGGGCGATGTGGTGAATGGAACAATTATGGCAGGTCAGATTGCAGGATTAATCAAAAAAGAACAGCCATGTAGGGAAATTATCGCAGAGATTGTAGACGAAGGTTTAGCGCTTCTGAATAGGACTTATGAAAAGTAGGGCTACACTGCCTGAAAAGTGTAACCCAATAGCATGGGGGATTAGAATGGGTAAAACAGCATTTATTTTTCCTGGACAAGGCTCACAGTATGCGGGTATGGGAAAAGATTTTTATGATACATATGAGGAGGCAAAGGAAGTCTATCAGCTTGCTGGGAAGGTGTCAGCGCTTGATATGGAAGCACTTTGCTTTACAAAGAACGATCAATTAGATATAACAGAGTACACACAGATTGCAATGCTCACCACAGAAGTAGCAATTTTGAAGGTGCTTGAGTCAAAAGGCGTTAAGGCCGATATTACGGCAGGCTTGAGCCTTGGCGAATATGGTGCGTTGGCAGCGGCAAATGTGATGGATTTAAAAGATTTATTTTATATTATTAGAAAGCGCGGCATCTTTATGCAGGAGGCATATCCTGAGGGAGGTGCCATGACAGCAGTACTTGGACTAGACAGTGACATGATTCTGAAAATCTGTCAGCAGACAGAGGGTATTGTAACCATTGCAAATTATAATTGTCCAGGACAGATTGTTATTACAGGCGAAGTGCAGGCAGTGACAGCAGCCGCGCAAGCGTGTTCTGAAGCTGGCGCAAAACGTTGTGTATCACTTAAGGTTAGCGGCCCATTTCACTCTGAATTGCTCAAGGGTGCAGGAGAGAAGCTTGAAAAAGAATTGTATAGTATTAAGTTAAACAAGCCATCGATTCCCTATATTAGCAATGTGGATGCGCTTGAGGTGACAGAGGCTGCACCTGTCAAGACACTTTTGAGAAATCAGGTGTCTCATTCTGTATGTTGGCAGCAGACGATTGAGAAGATGATAGCGGATGGTGTGGACCTCTTTGTAGAAATTGGACCTGGAAAGACCTTGAGTGGATTTATGAAAAAAATTAATAAAGATGTAAAATGCATAAGTGTAGAGAAATTGGCAGATTTGGATAAAGTGTTGGAAACGAAATAAGTGGGCTTATACAAGTTACATTGATTGAGAGAAACACAAAGTGAAATGTTTAATAGGGAGGGAATGGAATGTTAACTGGTAAAGTGGCCCTTGTAACAGGTGCAGGCAGGGGGATTGGCAGAGAGATTGCGCTTACGCTAGCAGCAAATGGTGCGACGGTGATTGTGAATTATAATGGCTCGAAAGAGTGTGCAGAGGCAGTAGTCGCAGAGATTGTGCAGCGTGGTGGCAGTGCAGAAGCCATACAATGCAATGTGTCCGATTTTACAGCGAGCGAGATGTTTGTCAAAGAAGTGCTTGACAAGTATAAAAAGGTGGATATTCTTGTGAATAACGCGGGTGTCACTAGAGATAACTTGATTATGCGCATGACAGAAGCAGATTATGACGCTGTGCTTGATACCAATTTAAAGGGCGCCTTTAACATGATTCGGCATCTTTCTCGTTGCTTTATTAAACAGCGAAATGGAAAGATTATTAACATTTCCTCTGTGAGCGGTGTTCTTGGAAATGCAGGACAAGCAAATTACTCTGCGTCAAAGGCAGGGTTAATTGGTCTTACTAAGAGTGTTGCGCGGGAGTTTGCGAGTCGTGGTGTTAACGTAAACGCAGTTGCACCGGGATTTATCGATACGGACATGACCAAGAACATGACAGATGATGCGAAAAAAACATTGAGTAGCATGATTCCTATGGGAAGGATGGGCAGCACAAAAAACATTGCGGACCTTGTTCTGTTTCTAGCAGGAGAACATGCAGAGTATATTACAGGACAGGTTATCTGTGTGGATGGTGGTATGTGTATATAGAAAGGATAAGGGAATATGAAAAAAAGAGTAGTAGTAACCGGAATGGGCGCAGTCACCCCCATTGGAAACAGTGTTGCTTCCTTCTGGAATAGTATAAAGGAAGGCAAGACGGGTTTTGGACCAATTTCCTATTTTGATACGACGGATTATAAGTGTAAGCTGGCAGCGGAAGTCAAGGATTTTAATGCTGCTGATTTTATGGATAAAAAAGCGGCGCGCAGAATGGAAGCGTTTTGTCAGTTTGCAGTTGCGGCGGCAAAAGAGGCAATTGAGGATGCTGGCCTTGATATGACAAAAGAAGACCCTTATCGGGTAGGTTGTGCGGTTGGAAGCGGCGTTGGCAGCTTACAGGCAATGGAACGAGAGCACACAAAGCTTGAGGAAAAAGGACCTTCCAGAGTGGCGCCACTTTTAGTGCCACTTATGATATCCAACATGGCGGCTGGAAATGTAAGCATTGCATATAATCTTAAGGGCAAGAGCATTAATGTGGTCACAGCGTGTGCCACAGGTACCAATTCTATTGGAGAGGCATTTCGTACAATTCAGTACGGTGACGCAGATATTATGGTGGCAGGCGGAACAGAGAGTTCTATCACTCCAATTGGGATTGCTGGATTTTCTTCGCTGACAGCACTCTCAACCTGTGAGGATCCAGCGCGCTGCTCGATTCCATTTGACAAGGACAGAAGTGGTTTTGTTATGGGGGAAGGTGCAGGGATTGTTGTGCTTGAGGAACTAGAACATGCAAAGGCGCGCAATGCCAAAATCTACGCAGAAGTTGTGGGATATGGTTGTTCTTCAGATGCATATCATATTACATCACCAGCAGAAGACGGCGCGGGAGCAGCGACGGCAATGCTAAACGCGGTGAAGGATGCAGGTGTGTCACCAGAAGATATCACTTATATTAACGCGCATGGAACATCGACGCACCACAATGATTTGTTTGAGACAAGAGCGATTAAACTTGCGTTTGGCGAACATGCCAAGGACATTAAAATTAATTCGACAAAATCTATGATTGGTCATTTACTAGGAGCAGCGGGGGCAGTGGAGTTTGTCACCTGTGTAAAAGAGCTTGAGGAGGGCTATATTCATCAGACTGTCGGATTGACAGAGAGCGAGGATGAGATGGATTTAAATTACTGCAAAATAAGTAGCAATGAGAATTTTATGTATGCACTCAGCAACTCGTTAGGTTTTGGCGGGCATAATGCCAGCATTTTAGTAAAGAAGTATGTAGAGTAGGTACGCAAGTTTAGCGGAAGGAAAAAGGTGACACAGATGTCAGTTTATACAGCAAAGGAAATTATGGAAATCATTCCTCATAGGCACCCGTTTATGCTCATTGATACAATTGAGGAGCTTGAGGAGGGGGTCAGAGCACTTGGAAAGAAATGTGTGAGCTTTAACGAGTCGTATTTTGCAGGACATTTTCCGGGAAATCCTGTTATGCCAGGTGTGCTGATTGTGGAGGCATTAGCACAGGTTGGTGCGGTTGCGTTGCTTGGTCTACCAGAATGGAAGGGAAAGACAGCCTACTTTGCAGGAATTAACAAGGCACGCTTTAAACAGAAGGTTTTGCCAGGAGATGTGTTAATGCTTGAGACAAAAATAGTGAAAGTCAAAGGGCCTATCGGCGTTGGAGAAGCAGTTGCAACTGTCAATGATAAGATCACTTGCAAGGCAGAGTTAATGTTTGCGATTGGGGAGTAGAGAGATTTAAATTTTATTAGATTCTTTACAGTACTTTGGTCAGGAGGTTGGTGTGAAACTTAATACTTCTAAGCTAATAAAAGATACTGCCTTAGAAGTATTAAGTTTTACATGATTACTATTTGTGCTGCCGTTTGGTGGCGGAATGGAGATTAAGATGGAAAAATCACAGCAGGTGAAAACCAAGAGGAAATTTCCCCTGAATTTGTACAATAAGTTGGAACAAAAGCTAAAAAATAAATCGGAAGACACAATGGATACCATAGTGGAGGCAACAGGTATACAGCCGGAGAAAATAGAGAAGACAGACAAATTAGAAAAAATAGAAGATACAAGTTTGGTTAAATGTCCCAAGTGTGGCAAAATGGTAGAGCGCGCACGTGTTGTAAAGAAAAAATATATCTGTTATGAGTGCGGTGGCTATTTCCGTGTAAAAACGAACAATCGTATTCGCATGGTGGCAGATGCAAAGAGCTTTGAGCCATGGTTTGAAGATATGGAAGTCAGCAATCCACTAGATTACGAGGGATATGAGGATAAACTAGCTGCTGCGCGAGAAAAGACAGGGCTAAATGAGGCGGTGACAGTTGGACACTGCAAAGTATTTGGAAATGATATTGTTCTTGGCGTGTGTGATTCTCGTTTTATGATGGCAAGCATGGGGCATGTTGTGGGTGAGAAGATCACAAAGGCGATAGAGCGTGCCACAGAATTAAAACTTCCTGTTTTTATATTCTGCTGCTCTGGTGGTGCCAGAATGCAGGAAGGAATTGTCTCATTAATGCAAATGGCAAAGACTTCAGCAGCGATAAAAAAGCATGGGGATGCAGGACTGCTATATTGCTCTATTTTGACAGATCCAACAACTGGTGGTGTGACAGCAAGTTTTGCAATGCTTGGTGATGTGATTATGGCAGAACCAGGCGCACTCATTGGGTTTGCAGGTCCTAGAGTTATTAAGCAGACCATTGGACAGGAGCTTCCAGAGGGGTTTCAGACTTCAGAGTTTCTGGTGGAGCATGGATTTGTAGATGGTATTGTGTTACGTGAGAATCTAAAAAAGACCATTCAGTTTTTGATTAAATCACATCAGAATGTGGGCAAAAAAACTTACGCTGATTTTTATCCCAACACAGAATTTCATTTTGAGCTTAATGAACAATTAAAAGAGCAAACTTGGAAATCGAAACCGCGCAGTGCTTGGGAAAAAGTTAAGGTGGTTCGTCAGGTGGAGCGTCCTTCCGCACTGGACTATATGGATAGCATTTTTGATATTTTCATTGAGGCCCATGGTGATAGAGGGTTTGCTGATGACAAGGCATTAATTGGCGGAATCGGTTTTATCGAGGGACAGCCAGTGACCGTTATTGCAGATATCAAAGGTAAAGATTTGAAGGAATGCCAAGAGAGAAATTTTGGTATGCCATTGCCAGAAGGATATCGAAAAGCACTGCGTTTAATGAAGCAGGCGGAGAAGTTCAATCGACCGATTATCAGTTTTGTCAACACGTCTGGTGCATTCTGCGGTCTTGAGGCTGAGGAACGTGGACAAGGCGAGGCGATCGCACGCAATTTATTAGAAATGTCAGGTTTGAAGGTGCCTGTACTTTGTATTCTTATTGGAGAAGGTGGCAGCGGGGGAGCACTTGCGACGGCAGTTGGAAATGAAGTGTGGATGATGGAGAATGCAACTTATTCCATTTTATCACCAGAAGGATTTGCTTCTATCTTATGGAAGGATTCTAATCGTGCGCAGGAGGCAAGCGAGGTTATGAATATTACTGCACAGGATTTGAAACGTCTTGGTGTGATAGAACGTATTATTCCAGAATTTGGTGGCGCAGACAGAAAGACGGTTTCTGCAATTGGCAGTTATATGAAAGAGTATATCAAGGAATTTTTGCAAAAATTTGATGGCAAATCTGGCGACGAGATTGCAGCTGCACGATATGAGCGATTTAGAAGTTTTTAGCACAATCTAATACAAAGAAGGTTAATCACAATGAGTGAATTAAAAATAGGAGACCTCTGTCCATGTGTACCTGTTATTCAGGGCGGAATGGGCGTTGGTGTGAGTCTATCGGATCTTGCGGGAGCAGTTGCAGCGGCAGGGGGAATTGGTGTGATATCTACGGCGCAGATTGGTTTTCGCAGCCCAGATTTTGCTCAAAATCCAATTGAATGCAATTTGAAAGCAATCGAAGATGAGATAAGAAAGGCACGTAAAAAAGCAAATGGCGGCATTGTTGGCGTCAATATTATGGTTGCGACAAGGCGCTACGAAGACTATGTGAAGGCCGCGGTTGCAGCAGGAATTGACTTGATTATATCTGGCGCAGGTTTGCCTATGACATTACCAGAAATTTCTGGTGCTGCAAAGATCGCACCGATTGTTTCTAGCAGAAAAGCGTTGCGTGTCATTGCAAATCACTGGCGAAAAAAGTACGATAGAAAACCAGATTTGATAGTGATAGAGGGACCGCTTGCAGGCGGTCATCTTGGATTTTCCAGAGAGGATATTGACGCGTACACAATAACGGGCGAGAAGAACTATGACGAGGAAATCCAGTCTATTATAGCATTTGCAGAGGAGCTTGGAGTGCCTGTTGTTGTGGCGGGTGGTGTCTATGAGCGAAAAGATATGGACCATTATCTTTCTATAGGGGCAAAGGGTGTGCAGATTGCAACACGTTTTGTGACAACCAAAGAGTGCGATGCATCAGATGCATATAAACAGGCGTATATTAAAGCGAAAAAAGAGGATATTGTGATTGTTAAGAGTCCAGTAGGAATGCCAGGACGCGCGATACACAACGCTTTTTTAGATAAGGTTAATGCCGGAGAGCGTTTTATGCGAGGTTGTCGACAGTGCATTGTTACCTGCAAGCCAGATACAGCTCCTTATTGTATTACTGAGGCATTGATTAACGCAGTCGAGGGTCGGCTTGACGAGGGATTAATCTTTTGCGGAAACAATGCTTATAGAGCGAATAAAATTGAGACAGTAGCCGATATAATGGAGGAATTTTCATAATGACAATAAGGATAACCGGAACGGGAAGTGCGCTACCAGAAAAAACAGTGACCAATTTTGACCTACAAGAGCTTGTGGAGACTTCCGACGAATGGATTCAGAAAAGGACAGGAATAGCGCAACGCAGAATTTCCACTGGAGAGACAGTTGCAATGCTTGCCGCGCAAGCCTGTAAAAAAGCTTTGGAGATGGCAGAAAAGACAGCCGCGGAAGTGGATCTAATTCTGGTTGCGACTTGTTCGCCAGAATTGCTGCTTCCATGCTGTGCCTGTCAAGTGCAGGATTTGATTGGCGCCTCCAATGCAGTGGCATTTGATTTGAATGCTGCATGTTCTGGTTTTCTGTTCGCGCTGAACACAGCACAGGTATATCTACAAAGTGGAGTTTATAAAAATGCGTTGGTGGTAGGCAGTGAAGTGCTTTCTAAACTTGTGGATTGGAATGATAGAGGAACATGTATTCTGTTTGGCGATGGTGCAGGAGCAGCGTTTGTGGAGACTACAAATGAGCAGAATCTTTGTGAAAATGGACGTAGTTCTGGAATGGAGTGCATGGTACAAGGTTCTGATGGCACAAGAGGAATGGTGCTTTCGTGTGCAGAACGCGCTGTGAACAGTGCGTTTTTTTCTGAAGAAAAGATAGAAAGTTCTTATATTCAGATGGATGGACAAGAGGTTTATAAATTTGCGACCAAGCAGGTACCAGCATGTATTCAGCAAGCGTTGGAAAAAGTGGAAATGACAGTGGATGATGTGGACTGGTTTTTATTGCATCAAGCAAATGTACGGATTATTGAGTCTGTGGCAAAACACTTGAAAGCGGATATTAAAAAGTTCCCAATGAATATACATAATGTTGGCAATATGTCCTCTGCCACAATTCCTGTTTTGCTTGACGAGTGTTGTCGAAGTAGTAAAATAAAAAGAGGAGATAGAATTGTGCTGTCAGGTTTTGGGGCTGGATTAACGTATGGGGCGAGTGTACTCGTGTGGTAGAAGGAGTGTTATTATGCACGTCCCCTATTAAAGTATAGGGAGGCAAAATACTTGTCTTTTTGCATTTTGTGTGCATACTTGTTGCTGTTTATACCAAAAATGTGTATAAGTATGCAAAATACAATAGAGGTGTGAAGATTAACAAAAGAACGAAAGAGGCGTCCAAACGCTGTCTGACAAAAGTAGATATTCTCTATAAGATGATATACAATAGAGAGCGGGAGATGGTTGAGAACAATGGAAAAGTCGACAAATAGAGTCCTAAATGAAATGTTGGTAAAGTTGTTTAACAAGATTATGGACGCAGAGGAGAAGGCGGTTATCACCGAGGAATATAAAGATATCACAAACAATGATATGCATATTATAGAAGCGATTGGCATTGAGGAGCCGCGTAGAATGTCGGACATTGCAAAACGTCTGAATGTGACTATGGGTACACTTACTACCAACATGAACAGTCTTGAAGATAAGAATTATATTGTGCGGGAGCGCAGTGCTACAGACAAGCGTGTTGTGTTGGTGGTACTTACCCCAAAAGGAAAAAAAGCATTTTATCATCACAGAGGATTTCACAGGAATATGATTAGAGCGCTTGTGAAAGATTTGGACGAGGACGAAATGAAGATTATGATTAAGTGCTTACTACATTTAAATGAATTTTTTGAAGGATATGAGAACAGGCAGAACCAGTAAAAACTGTCTGTTTATTTTTAGGCACACGGGCACCCAAGTGAAATTTCCCTATGCGATTACACGAAAATAAGATTTTTGTAACACGTTTGAATACAATCACTATTTAATATGGATATGCATATGATAATCATAAAAAAGAGGAACGCGATAAAATGGATTATTATAGTGCATTTCCTTTTTATATGGGCTATCAAGGCTATGGACAATGGGCACAGCCAGGGATTGTGCCAGAAGACAGGATTCTCGAGGATCTCGAGTATTTGCAGCAGATGTATCCTACATACGCCAGAAAATATCAGAGTGCTATTAGCAGTATTGTCGATAAGATGGATTACGACGGAAGTTTTTTATATGATCAATATCCCGACAAGCTTACGATACAGCGCATGGTGGAAAGTGTCATGGTAATTATTAAGACAAATGAGAAAGAACCTGTTATAGAAACAATGTCAGAAAAAACAATGCAGGATATTGTGGAACAGAATCGTTTAACGAATAATCCTACAGAGCATACATTGACAGAAAATGCACCTTGGATGGAAAAAGAGCCATGGATACGAGAACTAGTTACTGTTTTAATGTACTATGAAATATTGATGCGGAGACGTAGAAAAAATAAACAGAGTCTGACCCAAGCCGCAGGAAACTGGCATTATCCAATGTAAATATTTTTCCATGAACATAAAAACAATTAAAAAAATATGAATTTCATTGACTTATCGATAAAGATAAGGTTATAATAATAACATCGTGCAGCCGGGGCGTTAGCGGTGCCTTGTACCTACAATCCGCTATAGTGGGGGTGATAAACGACGGAGGGTCTGCGTTTGTGTAGCTGCCCTTTATAAGTGGCGATGAAGTTTGGGTCTCACGCAATGTGTGCCGTTGAATCGTGTCAGGACAGGAATGTAGCAGCACTAAGACGGATTTCATATGTGCCGTGAGGGTGCCTGGCGGAGCTAACTGTAGAGGTAACGGACATGGGCATAGGACTCGAAGCCGTTTGCACGATAATGTATGTAATGGACTGATGGAGAATAGAAAGTAAAATTACAGCACAAAGGAATAGAAACGTCATAATGTGCTAAAAGGGAGAAAGTATGAAAAAATTGAGCAGAAAAAATAAAGGAGTTACATTATTGTTGGTATTGACAATGGCTGCTTCTGCCATGACAGGATGTGGCAGTAAGGAAAATTCACAGACGCCAGCGACAGAAATTGACTTTGCAGGAATTACCGGCGGAGACACGCAAGAGAATGATTCGCCAGAGACAGCCAATGTGGAAGAATCTACGACAGAGCAGATTCCAGAGGAAGAATCCCGCGAGGGAATGTACCGCAGTGAGATTACAAATGAATGGATTGATGAAAGTCTGAAAAATCAGCGTCCTATTGCGGTGATGGTGGACAATGAGAAAAAGGCACTGCCACATTTTGGACTTACAGAGGCAGATGTGGTGTATGAGATTATGAACAGTACTGCAAATGGCAGAGTGACACGTTTAATGGCGATTGTTAAGGACTGGGGTAAGATTACACAGTTTGGCAGTATCCGAAGTACCCGTCCTACAAATATCATGTTGGCAGGGGAATGGAATGCAGTGTTATGCCATGACGGCGGTCCAGGGGTTCATGTAGATGCCTATTTGAAACAAAAATATAACAACAATCTTAGTGGTGGTTTCTCGCGCGTTAAGAATGGAAAACCAACAGAGTTTACAGAGTATATCTGTACAGGAGACTTGGACAAAAAATTTGCTAGCTCCAACTACAGTACAGAATATAATGAGTATTATCAAGGTGCACACTATACCTTTGCCAATTCAGAAGTAGATTTGGGTCAGAGAGATGATTCCTTTAACTGTACAGAAATTCAGTTGCCATTCCCACATAATGGATCGACACTTCGCTACAATGAGTCAACAGGAACATATGATTATTATGAGTATGGTGAAGCACATAAAGATCCGCAGCATGACAATGCACAACTTACATTTAAGAATCTTTTGATTCAAAACTGTTCATTTGCAGAACTAGACAACAATGGATATATGATATACAATGTTATTGATAATCCTAGCAAAAGTCCAAAGACTTGTGTTGGATACTATATCACAAATGGAAAAGGTATTGAACTGACTTGGTATAAGGCAGACCAGAGTGATAGAACGGTATATATTGATAAGGCAACTGGAGAAGAAGTGGAGATTAATACAGGGAAAACTTATGTTGCACTGGTTCCATCAGATACTTGGAATGATGTGCAGATAAAATAGTGCGATCAAATATTAATTGAAAAAGAAGGCGTATGTTTGTGCATACGCTTTTTTTATGCACAGTCCCGTGCAGAGGAAATATGCCGCTAAGGCGGAGCATAGGGCGCGGCAAGTAGGGGAAGATGGATCTTTCCTGCTTGATTGCATACAGACGTTTCAATCAAATATGTCAGCAAGTTGACGGATGTTCAGCTCGATTTTTCACTACTTAATTTTCGGAAAAATTCGGTAAATTTACTAAAAACCTTTCACGAAATTTCACGAAAATTCCAATAGCTTTTTCGACTGTGAAAAGTTATAATAAATCCATCAAATAAAAACGGATGGAGGTTAAACGTTATGAAGAAGAAACGAGTAACTGCTGGAGCGCTGGCACTGTTTTTGGTATTTATGACAGTACTGTCAGTTTTGACATCAGGCCTGATAGCGCAGGCAGCAGGAACAACTCTGATTATTCATTATGGTGGAAGATCGGATAACAGTTATGAGGGCTGGAATCTATGGATCTGGGAGGAAGGAAGAGAAGGACAGCGCGTTGATTTTACAGATGAGGATGACTTTGGCAAAGTAGCTGTGTATCAGACCAACAGAAAACCAGGCAGTATTGGATTTATACTGTGTTTAAATGAGTGGGAGGATAAGGATATGGGAGACGACAGATTTGTCACTATGGATAAAGAGACTGTGGAGATTTGGGTGACAAGCGGTGAGGCAGAGTTTATCACAGAAGCACCCGCAGGGGCTATGCCTTACGATATCGCAGCGCTTGAGGAAGCGCGTCTGAATGTGTATAATGAAGATGGCGCAACCAAAATTAATGTTCACTATTACAATTTTGATCAAAAGTACAGTACAGACAATGTGGAGGCGTATGCATGGGCAGGCAATGAAGTTGGTGGCAGCTATCCGATGTCTGAAAAAGATGAATTTGGAGCACTTTTCAAAATAGGATTATTGCCAAAAGAGGGTGTTCAGACAGCTGGTGTCAGAGTGATACAGGACGGTGATGCAGATGTTGCGTTAGACTATGAGATTGATTTATCTAAGGCATCAGGTAACACAATTGATGTGTACATAGTCGAAGGAAATCCTATACTGTGGTATGATAAAGAAACTATTGTGTATAACCCAGTAATTTCAGAGGCATATTTTTCAGAGACAACAAGCAAAGAAATCTATGCATCATTATCACGCGCGGTAAAAAATACAACTTCTTTGGTAGCACAGCTAAAAGTCACAGATAAAGACGGCACAGAATATGCCGTGGCTTCAGCAGAAAGTGAAGATGGTAGAAATATTTTATTGACATTGGAGGAGGCGTTGGAATTGTCAAAGACGTATGATATATCAATGGAAGGATATGAAGGAACAACGATATCCATGAATAAGATTATAGGCTCAAGCTATTTTGATGAGGCGTTTGCATATGATGGTGATGACCTTGGAGCTTCTTACACAAAAGAGAGGACAGGTTTTAAAGTGTGGGCACCCACTGCATCAGAAATATCTTTGAATCTGTATGAGCAGGGAGATGGGGATAATCTGATTGAGACCCTTCCTATGACATTGGGTGATAGAGGTGTATGGAGCTGTGAGAAGCAAGGTGATTTGAACGGTGTGTACTATACATATTCGATTAAGATTGGAAATAAAACAAATGAGGCAGTGGACCTGTATGCGAGAACAACAGGTGTAAACGGTGATAGAGGAATGGTTGTAGATTTGAGCACAACCAACCCAGAAGGATTTGAAAAGGATGTTAGACCTGTATTTACAAATCCAACAGATGCTGTGATTTATGAGATTCATGTGCGTGATCTCTCGTCGGATCCATCATCAGGAATTAGTAATATGGGTAAGTTTCTTGGTTTTACAGAGACAGGTACAAAAAATGCAGATGGCCTTGCGACAGGAATGGACCATATTAAAGATTTGGGTGTGACACATGTACAGATTCTGCCTAGTTATGACTATGCGACAGTTGACGAGACAAAACTTGATACACCACAGTTTAATTGGGGATATGATCCCAAAAATTACAATGTTCCAGAAGGTTCTTACAGCACAGATCCTTATCATGGAGAAGTGCGTATCAATGAAATGAAACAGATGATACAAGCATTTCACGAAAATGGAATCCGTGTAAACATGGATGTGGTGTATAATCATACATTTAATATAGAAGATTCTTGGTATCAAAAAACTGTGCCAGATTACTATTATAGAAAAGTGGGTGAAAATTATTCCAATGCATCTGGCTGTGGCAATGAGACGGCGTCTGACCGTGTAATGGTACGCAAGTATATTGTAGATTCAGTTGTTTATTGGGCAAAGGAGTATCATATTGATGGATTCCGCTTTGACTTGATGGCGGTTCATGATATTGAAACTATGAACGCGGTGCGAGCAGCTTTAGATGAGATAGATCCTTCTATTATGGTTTATGGTGAAGGATGGACTGGTGGTGATTGCGCAATTTCTTCCTCACAGCAAGCATTGAAGGCAAATATGGCAAAAATTGATAGGGTTGGCGCATTTAGTGATGATATTCGTGATGGAATTAAGGGCAGTGTATTTGATGCGCAGGATAAGGGATTTATCAGTGGTAAAGATGGCATGGAGGAGAGTGTTAAATTTGGTATTGTCGCCGCGACACCACACCCACAAGTATTGACATTTAAGAATGATAAGAGCACTAAGAGTTGGGCGGCACAACCAGGACAAAGCATTAATTATGTTTCTTGTCATGACAACTTGACATTTTGGGATAAGCTTGCAATTTCAAATGCAGATGACAGTGAAAAGACAAGAATTCAGATGAATAAACTTGGAAGTGCGATTATTCTTACTTCACAGGGTGTGCCATTTTTCCAGGCAGGTGAGGAAATGCTTAGAAGCAAACCATCAGCGACCGTGGAAGGTGGTTTTGACGAGAATAGCTATGCATCGCCAGATTCTACGAACAGCATTAAGTGGGCAGAGAAGGCGAAAGCTATGGATACCTATGAGTACTACAAGGGACTTATTGCATTCCGCAAGGCACACAATGCGCTGCGCATGACAACTGCAGCAGACATTCAGAATAATCTGATATTTATGAGTGGATTGGCAACAAATGTGATTGGATATACAATTGCAAATAATGCGAATGGCGACACAGCAGAGAAAATTACGGTTATTTTTAATGGAAGTAAGAATGCAGTAGATGTGACACTTCCAGCAGGAACATGGGAAATCTGCATTAATGACAAGACAGCAGGCACAATATCTTTAGAAACTGTGCAGGGGACAGTTTCTGTGCCAGATATTTCGGCTATGGTACTTGTACAAGGAGATGACACAATTGCAAAAGTGGAGACAAAGACGGAAGGGGAAACAGATGTAAGTGTCAACACAGAAAGTGCACAACCATCGGGAAATACAGAGAATGTTGAGAAATCATCAGGAAACACACCGCTTATCATTGGTGGTGTTGTTGCGGCAGCAGTAGCAGTAGCAGCAGGAGTTTTTGTAAAGAAGCGTAGGAAATAAAAGCGTAGTTTAAGAGGTGGCTTAGGGCTGCCTCTTTTTGTGTCTGATGCGTTTTCCAATTTATCTCCTGATTAAAAAAATGAATCGCTCACAAAATTAAGATTGACAACTATATTATACAATTGTATAATCTATTATACGATTGTATAAAAGGAGGGAATACAATGGGTAATAATAGAAAGAAGTTAGGAGAAGCAGAATTGGAGATTATGCAAGTCATATGGAAGAAGGATGCCCCAGTTACGTCTAACCAGATTTTGCAAGGGTTGCAGGAACATAGGAATTGGCAGTTATCTACATTGATGACATCACTTGCAAGGATGGCGGACAAGGGATTTGTTCACTGTGACCGCTCGACAGGAACCAACCTGTATACGGCGATTATTCTAGAAAATGACTATAAAGTGACAGAAAGTAAGAATTTTCTTGAGAAACTGTATAATAATTCCTTACAAAATTTGGTAGCGAGCTTGTATGGCAGTAAAGTGTTAAAGGATTCTGATCTCAGAGAGCTGCGGAGTTTCCTAGATGAACTGGATGAGACAAAGGAGGGATAATTATGACAGATATTTTTTTAGTGGTATTGGAAACGACATTATCAACCAGTGTGATTATTGTTATCCTATTGTTGCTTACACCACTTTTAAACAGACGTTATGCTGCTAAGTGGAACTATTGGATATGGATTTTTCTTGCCCTGCGGCTACTTATACCATTTTCTTTCAATGATGTTATCCATTATACTATCGTCAATAGGGAAGCGAAATATGAGGAAGATAATTCAGTACAAATGACAACGTCAGTTATGGCGCAATCAGGGATAGAACAAATCAAAAACTCCTCAGAGCAAACAGGACCGCGGCAGCGGATAATTCTAGAGATACCAGAACAGATGGTGATACCTATCGTATCATCTGGCAATAAAAGCGGAACAAGTATGACACTGTTAGACGTGTTGGTTACTGTGTGGTTAGGCGGTTGCGTGTTTTTTATTGCTGTACATATAATAAGTTATCTGCACTATAAAAAGCTGATCACAACACAAGGAAGAAATATTGATGAGGACTACATTGTGGGTCTGCTAGTCCATTTGACGGAGGAACTGCACACAAATCAGCAGATCCAAATGATGTTATTTCGTGGAGCTGCAAGTCCCATGGTAATTGGTATTTTTAAGCCGTTGGTTGTGCTGCCTGAGATACAGTACAGTGAACAGGAGTTGTATTTTATTCTAAAACATGAGCTGGTTCACCTAAAGCGCAGAGATGTGTTGCTAAAATTGCTGTTTGTCGCAGCGAATGCAGTTCATTGGTTTAATCCAATTGTTTGGAGTATGCAGAAGGAGGCGGTCGTTGATATGGAGTTATCTTGTGATGAGCGAGTTGTACAGGGAATGGATTTTGCTGACAGGAAAGCATACACTGAGACTTTATTTGCGGCGCTCCACAGGAAGCATATGAAACGAATGATTTTGTCAACACAGTTTTATGGAGGAAAACAGGTGATGAAACAGCGTTTTCGGAATATTTTAAGCAGAACCCCTAAGAAAAATGGTGTTTTGGTGTTGTTGTTTGCTGTTCTTTTATCCAGTGTTTTTGGAGCGATAATTGGCTGCTCCGCCGCCGCAAAAACACCGGGAAAGGATGTAATAGAAAATGTGCTGTCTGATTTTGCAAAAGCAAACGAAGAACAGAGAGCAACAGGAATACGAACGAAGATTAGTATGGAACAGAAAGCGACAGATGCACAAACAGATGTTACTGGAAATGATGCGCTGGTACCAGAGCTGGTTAGGCAGAAGGCAGAACAACTTGTGAAAAATACATTTTTATACGAAAAACAGTTGTCAGTGCATTATATAGATTGGCGTGTCGAAAGCGTGACACACAGTTACACATACCAGAATTTTGAAGGAATGGTATTAGAGATCTATCAATTTAATTTTCAGTTACTGACAAAAAAACCAGAGGAGATACAACTTTTGGAGGGAATGCAGATTGGTGCGGACGGTTGGGTGGTCACAGGCTGTCCGAACAGCAATTATCTGGTTTATCAGCGGACAGGAGATGCGCTTATCTATCTGCGACACATATTTGAAACGGAATATGTGCCAGGAGATAAGGAATTTACAGAGGAATTACAATATTTGCACAATATGGGAGAGTTTTTGCCCGACACATCATTACAGGAAGCAGATGCTATGCTTATGACTTTTGTAAAAGAAGGATTTCCGATACAAGATAGTGTTGTATGTCAAAATGGAGAAGGATATTCTATTTATCTGTCAGAAGGAAAATGGGCACAGACGAATAAGGATGAGTGGACAGCAAGGCGTAATGGGCAAGTTAAACTCTGGATAACGCATTTTGAGGATAAATCATTGGATGCTGTTGAGAAAGAGCTTGCGAGTGACGGTTATGCAATTATAAAGGACAGGAGAATCAGACAGGATGGTGATATGATATACGCTGTAAAGTTAAAAGAATTTGACGGGGATGTGTGGGGTACTTTTTGTACATACCCAGTAGATTCACAAGAAGGTTGGGGTGTGGAGATACAAAAGATGGCAGATACGCTTTTGCGTAAATTTTAAAATAGCGCTCTTTTTTAATGCATTTTTTTCTGGAATTTGTTTCTTATTTATAGTATAATAAATCAATATAACTATTAATCGAGGAAGGAAGATTCATCTTCCTTCCTCCTTGCGCGACCTGTGTGCTGCTTTAGCGGTTTATTTTCTGTGTACAGGTCTGTGCATAAACAGTTAAGGACATCTGAAAAATAAAGATGTTCCTATAGGAAAAGGAGACAATATATTATGGAACAAAATCCAGTAGTTACAAATCCCATCATCACGATTGAAATGAGCAATGGTGATCTTATCAAAGCAGAACTTTATCCTGAAATTGCACCAAATACAGTCAGAAATTTTATTAGTCTAGTAAACAAGGGATTTTATAACGGCTTGATTTTTCATAGAGTCATCAATGATTTTATGATACAGGGCGGTTGTCCTGAAGGCACTGGAACCGGTGGACCTGGATATTCCATTGTCGGAGAATTTGCACAGAACGGTTTTGAGAATGATCTGAAGCATACGCCAGGTGTACTTTCTATGGCAAGAACCCAAATACCAGATTCCGCAGGAAGTCAGTTCTTTATTATGCACAAGACAAGCCCGTATCTTGATGGCGCTTACGCAGCGTTTGGAAAAGTGATAGAAGGTATGGATATTGTGGACAAAATTGCGACCACAAACACTGATTATTCCGACAGACCACTGGAAGACCAGGTGATGAAAAGCGTTACTGTCGATACGTTTGGGATAGTGTATCCAGAACCAGAGAAATGCTAATTTTACAGTTTCACGCCAAAGACAGGAATTCGTTATTACAAGTGGTCTTTTGTTTGGGCCATAAATAGTAATGAATGAAGTAGTTGCAGCGTAATTTATGATTGTGGTAGGAGGATAGCGATTTGGTTATCCTCCTATTTTGGTACAATTCACACCCATACCATAGTTTGCATTCCTTTAAGATAATAGCGTGAAAAGTACTTCTAACCGCTCGCAGCAAAGGCTGCTTTGCGGAGAAGTACTAAATTTCACGCCGAGAAATGCCTGAAATACGGCATTTCTCATCTGAATTTATGATTCCGCGAAGCGGAATCATGGGGGTTCGCGTGAAATTAAAATTTTACACCTCCTGATTTGTATGCCCGCAAAAGCGGGCAGATAAAAGTTCGCATGAATTACAACAATTGATATATACTGGCTTTGAGATCATGTAGCAAGTGCATGGTGCGATGTGAAAAACAACCCTATTTTCGTTACAATTCACACCCACGCCAGTTTTTATCATGTTATAAGTTATTGAGGTGTGAATTATAACAGATTTTGCACACAAAATGCTAAAAGGCAAGCATTTTGGCGCATGATTCCCACTACTTTGGCGCGGGTGTGAAAAGTAACCTATTTTCATCTTTTACTGTGGAGCTTTTGTTAAAGTGTTGACGAACTAAGTATTTTCCTATATAATTAAGAAAAATTGTACGAGAAAAAATACAAAGGTAGGCAAAAGGGGAATTGCATGGAGGAGCTAAACTATAAGGCAAGAGCGAAAATCAATCTGGCGCTTGATGTGTGCCGACGTCTCGAGAACGGATATCATGAGGTAAAGATGGTTATGCAAACGATAGACCTCTATGACGAGTTAGAATTTAAAAAAAGAGAAGACCCAGATATTGTACTGTCAGTAAACAGTAAAGATTATTTGGGGGATTTGGAGAATAATTTAATTTTTCGGGCGGCCAATCTAATGCGACAGCAGTACGGAATACAGCAAGGTGTGGAAATTAAATTGAAAAAAAATATTCCTGTAGCAGCAGGAATGGCAGGAGGAAGCACTGATGCAGCAGCCACAATGATTGCCATGAATGCATTATATAAGTTGGGACTCTCTAAGGAAGCGCTGATGCAGCAGGCACTTCAACTCGGTGCCGACATTCCATTTTGTATATTGGGGGGGACTGCGCTGGCGGAAGGGATTGGAGAGAAGCTTACGTCACTTCCAGCACCGCCAACAGCAACGCTTCTTATTGTTAAGCCGCCGATTATGGTATCGACCAAGTGGGTTTATGAAAATCTTCAAGTCAACCAATTAAAACGACATCCAGACATTGATGGTATGGTAGATGCACTCAAACAGGGTGTGTTAAAAGGTATCACGGATCGCATGGAAAATGTGATGGAGACGGTTACAGAACAAGCACACCCTGTTATCACTGATATTAAGAAGATGATGCGTGGCAGTGGTGCGATGAATGCGGTGATGAGTGGAAGCGGACCTAGTATTTTTGGTGTGTTTTTAGAAAAGGAGGCAGCGCGAGCAGCAGCGGTGTATATCGACCAGACACTCCGAACGAAGGGAATGGATGCACAGGTAAACGTTACAGAATTTTATAACGGAGATTCATGATTGGAAGAAGTAGATAGACAGCATTTGCCAAATGTTTGCTTCGTGGTCATTAATAAACAAAAGAAGGATTTAGAACGCCAGCTAATGTAAAAAAGAAGGATTTATTTTAAAAAGAAGAATCGACAGAAAATAAATTGGATTCGTCTTTCAGAATATGCGCGCATATCAATGAAAGAAGTAAAATATAAGAATCCACGTATCGAATATGATGGAGTAAATTGGTACATTACAACAGAAATTGAATACGAAGATTTAATTTCGACTCCAACTGAGGAAAGTATTGGAATTAATCTGGGAATGAAAAATTCTGCAGTGTATTCTAATAAAGATAAATACCAAAATATCAATAAAACGCAAAAAAATAAAGAAACTAGAAAAAGAAAACGTGGGTTACGGCGTAGCATATCAAGGGATATGAAAAAATAGGAAAGGAGAATATTACTGTAAAACAAGTAACATTATAAAAAGAGAAAAAGAACTTTTAAGATTAAATCACAGACTAACGAATATCCGTCAGCATTAATTACATCAGAAGTAATAAAACGAGAACCAAGCTTTATTTGAGTTGAAGATTTGAATGGAAAAGGCATGATGAAGAATAACTATAAAAGCGGTGCAGTAACAGGAGTTCTATGCGTTTAGACGATAAATAGAGTATAAAAATAAATGGAACAATATACCAGTTATAATAGCGAATTGATTCTTTTAAGTTCTAAGTTATGCAGTAGTTGTGGTGTTGTCAAAAAGATTTAAAGTTGTCTGAACGTATTTATAAGTGTAACTGTGGAAATGCGATTGACAGAGACGAGCAGACTGCTTTCAATTTAAAAGAGAGGATATTTTAAAACAATCAGTATCATACATTGTGAAGTTAATACAGATAAGTACTGATATGTTAGTCAGGAAATTACGCCTATGGAGTGTATAATGTGTTTGATATCATGCAAAATTTGCAAATAGTACTAAAATATATTTGATACAAAAGCATACACAATGAAGTAGGAATGAAACAGAAAAGTTTACTACTTTTTATAAGTTTTCAGTAACAGGCAGGTATGAGTATGATGAATGATGACGAGTATTTACCGCTCAGAGATGTGGTGTTCAATACATTAAGACAGGAAATACTTACAGGAAAGCTTAAGCCTGGTGAGCGGCTGATGGAAATTCATCTAGCGAATAAACTTGGCGTGAGTCGTACTCCGATTCGAGAGGCAATCAGAAAACTGGAACTTGAGGGACTTGTGATTATGATACCGCGGCGTGGCGCGGAGGTGGCGCAGATTACACTGAAGAATCTTAAGGATGTTATGGAAGTGCGCCGCGCATTGGATGTGCTTGCGATTGAGCTTGCCTGTGAGCGCATGAATCAGCAGGAGTTGGATATTCTTTATCAGGCATGTGAGCATTTTTCTGCTGCTGTCAAGACAAAAGATACACGAATGCTTGCGGAAGCAGATGTGGCATTTCATGATAAAATCGTACTATCCACAGGAAATACAAGACTGATACAGTTAGTCAGTAATTTATCAGAACAAATGTATCGATATCGATTTGAATACTTAAAAGATGCTTCTTCTCATGAAATGTTACAGCAAGAGCATTTGGAAATGTATCGGAGTATTTTGAAAAAGGAGAAAGAAACAGCGGCGGATATTGTGCGTAGACATATTGACAATCAGGAGAAAGCTATTATTGAGCAGCTTCAGCTTGAGAAAGGAGACCATAAAATCGGTGTATAAAATTTAAAAATATGTCCATACTTACTGATAAAGGAAAAAAGAGGAAGGTATGGACATTATGTTTTTATGGAAAAAATATTTTAGGAATCTACTAATGATTTTGGGAGTAGTATTGTGGGTGGGCGCACTCAGCCCTGAGATTTTTGTCAATTCTGGAACGGGATGTATTTTAGATGAAAATGGAGAGGAACTTACAGCAGAGGAGGCAAAAGAATTTATGGAATCTTATTTTTATAGAGATACAGAGAAAGAGGAAGAAGCGGCAGTAAAGCTAAAGTATAAATTTGCATTATTAGAATTTTGGAAGTAAATTTGGAGGTATATATGACGAAAGAAGTGCTAGTATCGATACGTGGACTTCAGTTTGTAGATAATGAGGTCGGGCAGAATGCTTCTGACGAGGAACTTGATCAGATTGAGACAATCTGTCCTGGCGAATATTATTATAGAAATGATGCACACTTTGTTTGCTATGAGGAACTTATGGATGATTTTCCAGAACCAATTAGTAATATGATAAAATTGAAGGGAAAAGAATTTTCACTTTGGAAGAAAGGCCCTGTCAATGTACAGATGGTGTTTTCCGAGGGGAAAAAAACCATGACTGATTATTTTACCCCATTCGGAAATATTCTGGTTGCAATGGATACCAAAGAAGTCTGCGTTACAGAGGATGCAGACTCTATAAAAATACATATTGCCTATGGACTTGAGGCAAACTATCAATTTATTGCTGATTGCAATATAACTATTGATATTAAGAGCCATAACTGTGCATAAATTTATTGCATTGGCTCTTGTGGATTATCCCGACGAATCTCGTCAAGTAGATGCTTCATACGCCGTTCCATTTCGGAGAGTTCTCCAGAATAGTTGCGAAATGCATCAGCGGTTTCGTCAGGGGTCTCCCCTTTGTAACAAATACGGTGTTCCATGCTTGCCCAGAGATCCATGGCAAGTGTGCGAAATTGTATTTCAACTGGATAATACTGCATTCCTTCTATACGGTATACAGGGATGCCCAATACCATATGGTAGCTTTTATAACCGCTTTCTTTGGGATAATGGATATAGTCGCTTTCTTTCAATATCAATAAATCTGTTTGTGTCTTTACAAGTGACAAGATACTGAAAATGTCTTCCACAAAATAACAGATTACACGAATACCTGCGATGTCTGTTAGATTATCTTTTGCCGTGTAGGCGGTGACTGGAAGATTCTTGCTGGCAAGTTTTTTTTCAATGCTTTTTCGGCTTTTGATACGAGCTTGTATGTTGTGGATTGGATAATCTCTGTATTTTTTTCGGTAATCTTCATTTAAACCATTCATACGTACTTCGAGCCTTGTCATGGCTTCGCGGTAGGGTTCTACGAGCTGATCATACTCCTCCTGAGGGATACGCTCTGTTTTGGCAGGCGCGATAAAGGTGAGCGTTTTTGCAGATTCGTAGATGTTTTCATTATTCACTTCTTTTAGCATATCATTTTGTAAATCATTTTTCTTAGCTATCAAAATTTCCGCCCCCTAGATGCATGCAGTAGTATTTTATTATGCACATATTTTGTATTTTATAATACAAATTGAAATTGCGCAAAGGGTGCGCAGGAAGTGTCTACATGCCTTATTTCTTCTATATATTCAATATAGCTCAAAAAGGTCATGAAAGCAATGAGAAATGTATAAAATTAACAAAAAAATTATATAACCGTCACACTTTTTGTTAATTATGCGGCGGTTATTGTCATTTTTATAAAAAGGTGGAAAAGACACTAAAGTTGGTGCTATACTATATATATGCGATGACTGCTTAGAATAGACATCAATTATTAAAAGAAAGGATGAAAAGATATGAAGATTGCATTAATCAACGAAAATGGTCAGGCGGGAAAGAATGCTATGATTTATGAGACACTCAAAAGAGTTGTGGAGCCAATAGGGCATGAGGTATTTAACTATGGAATGTATACAGCAGAGGATACACACCAACTTACATATAAAGGATACTTGACGAGGTAAAGGTTGTTACACATGTGAATCTTTGTGATATTTTGCCGAAACTAGGCAGAGATCTTTGTAAAGGTGCATTGAGTGGTGAGAAATTTCAAGAGTATTTCTTTGCAAATTGCAAGTGCGATCAGATAGCGGCAGTGGTAAAGGAAATTATAGGAGCGTAACAAGACATGTTGTTGGATAAGATTAATTATACAGTGGAAAGACTTGACGGTGACTATGCATATCTGAAAAAAGATACAGATGCGTCAAATGAATTAAAATGTGTTGCACGTGCGTTGCTTCCGCCAGAGACAGCGGAAGGGACAAGACTTGTCTATGAGATGATGGAATACAGCATAGTATAGTACAAGGGAAAGTTGGGATTTGAATGAGCGAAACAGTACCTACAAAAAGCGAGGAGCAAAAAAACATTGTAAGCGAGACTCTGCACATGGCATGGCCAGCCGTGTGCGAATCTTTTTTTGTTTCGCTTGCAGGTATGATTGATTCATTGATGGTCAGTTCAATTGGTTCTTATGCAGTAGCGGCGGTAGGACTGACAACACAGCCCAAGTTTATGGGGTTGGCGTTTTTTATCGCCGTCAATGTCGCAATATCGGCGCTTGTTGCGCGGCGTCGTGGAGAGCAGAAAAAAGAGGAGGCAAACCGGATTCTAATGACTGCAATTGTGTTGATACTGGCAGCCGTTGCAGTGATATCTGTTTTGTGTGTTCTTTTTGCCAACCAGATTATACGATTTTGTGGTTCGGCGCAAGATACCCATAATACAGCAGTTATATATTTTAGGATTATAATGGGTGGGATGCTCTTTAATGTGGTTTCTATGGGCATTAACGCAGCGCAGCGCGGAGCAGGAAATACAATGATTGCTATGCGGACCAATATTATTTCAAATGTTATTAACGTAATTGGAAATTATTTGTTGATTAATGGGCATCTTGGATTTCCGGCACTTGGTATTCATGGCGCGGCAATCGCTACCGTCTTTGGAACCGTGGTGGCATGTGTTATGAGTATTTGCTCTCTGTTGCCGAAAGATAATTTTGTCAGTATACCCTATATTATAAAGATGAAGATACAGTTTTCTGTACAGACGTTTATACATATTGTTAAAGTGGGGTATTCTGTCTTTATCGAACAAGTATTGATGCGTATTGGATTTATGTCTACAGCGATGATGGCAGCAGGAATGGGAACTGACGCAATGGCAGCACATCAAGTTGGTATGAACATTTTGGGATTGACATTTTCTTTTGGAGATGGGATGCAAGTGGCAGCCGTTGCACTGATTGGCAGGAGCCTTGGAGAAGGAATGCCTCAAAAGGCTAAAGAATATGGAAAGATTTGCCGACGCATAGGAATGTGTATCTCAATTGTGCTTGCGATTACTTACTTTTTGGGCGGCGAGACACTATATCAATTATTCTTTGAGGAAGATAATATTGTTGCATATGGGGTCCAGATTATTCATGTTATTATTGTGATTGTACTCTTTCAAGTATCGCAGGTTATCTATATGGGGTGTCTTAGAGGAGCAGGAGATACCACTTATACGGCAATGGCCTCTACAATTAGCGTCACAATTATTAGAACATTATTTTCTTATCTGTGTGGTATTGTATTTGCTTGGGGGATTGCTGGAATCTGGCTTGGTGTGTTGGCAGACCAGATATCGCGATTTTTATTTGCCTCGATAAGATTTAAAGCAGGAAAATGGACGAAAATAAAAATATAGGGAGAACGAAAGGTTAAATTTTGAGGAGTAACAAATGCAATACATAAAGGCACCTATGAATTATATTGGAAATAAATATCGGATTCTTCAGCAGATACAGAAGTGGTTTCCACGAGAGATTAATCTAATGGTAGATATTTTTTGTGGCGGTTGTGATGTTACATTTAATACAAAAGCAAATCACCATATTGCGAATGACCTGAATTTTTTTGTGATTGAGATATACAAGGAATTTCAACGAATCGGAATAGAGAAAACAATTGTGCAGATTGACCAGACAATTCATAACTGGAAGCTTACCAAAGAAAATAAAGAAGCGTATGAGCATTTTAGAGCGTATTATAATAGAACAAAAAATCCAATTGATTTGTATGTGCTAATGTGTTACAGCTTTAATTATCAATTTCGATTCAATACAGCCCATGAATACAACAACCCCTTTGGGAAATCCAGAAGTTCCTTCAATCGTGTTATGCGGGAAAATCTAACAAAATTGCAAGGAATTATTCAACAGATTCAATATACTTCTTATGATTTTAGAGAATTTGATTATAGTCTTATGAAAGCAGGTGATTTTCTATATGCAGACCCTCCCTATTTAATAACCTGCGGCAGCTATAATGATGGAAAAAGAGGGTTTAAAGGATGGGGAGAGCAAGACGAGAAGGACTTGTATGAGATTCTTGACATGCTCACTGACAAGGGAGTCCGATTTGCGTTGTCCAATGTATCACACCATAAGGGAGATAGAAACGATATTCTTCTCAATTGGCGAAGAACACGGAAATATCACATGCATAAAATAAACTTTAACTATGATAATTGTAATTATCAAACGAAAAACAGTAATAATACAACGCAGGAAGTTTTGATTACAAACTATTAGGAACTATTTAGAAATAACTTGCGACAAGGAATGATTGTGGGTTATTTTAGAACAGTTTTTAACCATCTTTGTGTTTCTATTTCCGATTATATAAGTTAAGATAGGAGAAATCGATGTGAATACCATTAAAAATTTTATAAGAAATGAGTTGGAAGGATGGAAAGTTTGAGAAGTTACATGGCTGTTAATCGCCTGTACGGTTATTACAGGGTTAAGTATTTACTGGGGTGATACTTTGATGGGCATTATCTCATCTACAACAGGTGTTGCTTGTGTTGTATGTACTGGAAAGAGAAAATTATCGGCGTATGTATTTGGGATAGTAAACAGTATTTTATATGCGATAATTGCATATAAAGCAACATTATATGGAGAAACGATGCTTAATTCTTTATATTATGTGCCAATGCAATTTGTTGGTTTTTATGTCTGGAATAAGCATATGGATAAAGAAACAAAAGAAGTAGAAAAGAAACATATGAATTGGAATCATAGATTTATTTTAGTGGTGTCTATTTCCACTTGTACGTATTTATATGGATTACTATTAAAGCAGTTAGGCGATGCAATGCCATTTATTGATTCTTTTACTACTGTTTCATCTGTTATTGCAATGATTGTCAGTGTAAAGATGTTTGCTGAACAGTGGTGGATTTGGATTGTCGTTGATATTTTTAGTGTCTATATGTGGTGGTGTAATTTTACATCAGGAAGTGATAATATGGCGACATTATTGATGTGGTGTGTTTATCTTGGGAATGCAATCACTATGCTTATTAAATGGGAGAAGGAGGCAAGAAAATCAAGTGAAATATAAGGTTGGAATGTATGGTGGTTCCTTTGATCCGCTTCATATAGGACATATACATGATATCATAAAAGCTTCCTCTATGTGTGAAGAATAGTGTGAAAAATAAATTTTTCACACGGCAAATTTGTGCTTACGCCCAAATTCGCAGATTTTGGCAAGAATGGAGATTTATATGTAATAATTAGTTGGTGTGATGGTCGTGAAAGTACAAGTAAAGAGCTACGCTATCGCTGGATTTTAAATTCTACAAGGCATTTGCCAAATGTGAAGATAATTTTAATTGAAGATAAGGCTGTGAGCAAAGAAGAATACAATACGAATTATTATTGGGAAAAAGGCGCGAAGGATAGTGTGAAAAATAAATTTTTCACAAACGAACTTGTTCGTTTTGCAAATATTGTGCTTACGCATTGTGAACAGAGTTCACATTAAATTCGCAGATTTTGGTAAGGATGGAGATTTTTATGGGAATTTATTTAAATCCTGGAAATAAAGGTTTTTATAAGGCTATCCGTTCAGAAATTTATGTGGATAAGACAGAATTAATTGCGATTACAAATCGATGTTTAG
>CAJUAE010000027.1:7054-37500 GCA_910583965.1 uncultured Lachnospiraceae bacterium | reverse complement strand
ATGGCAACCTCCTCCTTGTCAACAAGGACATCTGATATCTGGAACATGGTGGAAAAGTAGCTGTGCAGATAGATCACGCTTCCTGTTCTTCCGGGGAATGACATCAAGGAGATATAATCCATGTCAGCGAGCTTTTTTAGCACACGCCCGGTTGTAGCCTTTGAAATGCCCCAGCGGACAGCCATTTCACTGTAAGTCGCCAGCGGAGAGTCGGTGCCATTACGGAGATAGACAACCGGGCCGATTTCCGAGCCCTGCACCTGACTGTCATTGTAGACAGCGGACATCCACAGATCCAGCAGGATATCCATTTCAGAACAGCGGCCGGCGCTGACCAGTTCCGTTGCAACCACAGTCGGCATAAAGAAAAAGCCCATATCTTTTTGACAGGGGCAGTTGTAGTCCAATACGGTATTATGTTTTTTCCAGTCACGGATTTTGTATTTAATCACTTTTCCACGGTCAAGGAAAAGATAGGAGATAAGGTGGCGTTTCTGCAGTTCGTCCAGGATGGAAACTGCTTGGCACTGAAAGCGGGTACGGAACCATGTGGACAGTTCCTTCACGGTGCAGATCCACTCACCGGGATATACCGTATAACCGATACCATCTATGCGGAGATAAGATGTACGGAAGTTTGCATAATTGCAAAGTACCGTATAATAAAAAAAGATCGGAGCCCCCGCCTGTGCGAATACTCCGATCTGCCATTAAGTTCTGGATAAATTGCCGGTAAATCCGGCAGCGTGGATAGTCCACGATCTGTTTGATTTCTAATTGGTATGATTGCATAATTTTTTCTCCTTAAAAGGGCAAAATAAGCAGGTAGGTTCGAAAATGCAAAGTGAACGTAAAAGTTTCACTTGTACCTTTATTGAAAAACTGCTAATATTTTGCTAATACGACTACGAAAATCATACCGCTTCGAGGTGGACGTAGGTGCTCTCGGGTGGAAATAGCCCTTTTAACTCCTAAGCGATAGGTCGGACGTTCAAGTCGTCTCGGGGACGCTGGAAAGTATTGGAACCAAAGAATTTCATCCTTGGATTTTTCAATACTTTTCTTTTTGGTATCAAGAAAAACGCAAAGTCAGAGGACTTATTTTTTAGATATTTGTTATCAACTATGGCAGACAAGGCAATTAAATAAGTATAGGCAGAGTCTTGGTTTTTTGAAGTGGCAGGACTAATTGGACTCAATGGAGCAGGGAAAATAGGATATGGAAGTAAAAGAATGAAGTCACACTTTCACTTCCCTGTTGATTTAAATCTTTCTTTTTATCCGGTGAATTTGCGGTTTCAGTGTAATATCTGTGACAATAACGCCTTCTCGCTGCGTCAAAATCCATTCTATTGTTGCTGCGACATCTTTTGGAAGAAGATAGGATTGTGTCTCATCTCCTTCTTGGAAATATGCATTGCGATATAAATTGGTCTGTGTCATATCTGGGAAAATTGTCACTACTTTTACACCATATTTTCGCGCTTCATCAAACAGACTATGAGAAAAGCTGGCAAGTCCTGCTTTTGTAGCACCGTAGGCGCATCCATGCGGATTGGATTGTGTTGCTGTCACAGAGGAAATATTTATAATATAGCCTGCATTTTTCTTCAAATGCCGCAAAAGCTGTTGTGTGAGAATCATTGGCACTTCCAGATTTGTCCGTACCAGTTCTTTGATTTTATTAGGGTTTAATTCTTCATGAAGTCCATAGTATCCAACACCTGCATTATTTATTAGAATATGCACTGGATATTGTGTTGTGATTTGTTTGACACAGGCACATAATTTATCGGTATCCAATAAATCACAGACAATTGGATGTACTGTTTCTTCTGCCTTCCACTCTGTCTTTTCAAAATCTCTGCCAAAACCGAATACTTCATATCCAAGTGCACTTAACTTCTGGCTGATTGCATACCCAATGCCAGAAGATACACCTGTTACAATTGCTGCGTTTCTGTTTCTGTGCTCCATCGAAAAATCTTCTCCTTAGAAATTTTTTGCTCTAATTTTTGTGTCAAAAAGCATTCCATCTGTTTCATTAAATCGGTTGGATAATGATAGTAGCCACCATCTTTTTGAAAAGGGAACCAGATTACTGCCGATTCTGAATTTTGCCTTCTCATATTTTTTAAATAGTCTTGTGAAATACGAAATGTTCCAACACTTACATCCACAACTTTTTGTAGATCAATCATACAAAAAACTTGTTCCAACATTTCTGCATAATGTTGTTTCCAATCAGGTACATAAATCATGGGGTCAAAGCAAAGCCGTACAGGGCAACCTGTGCGTATTAACTCCGCTGCACAAGACAATCTTTCTGACAAAGAAGGCGTATAATGTTCATAGGTTTCAATAATTACTTGTGGAGATAATGTAAAGGCATAGATAATTTTAGGAATTGGATCAAACTTTTGTATCAAGGATTTATTTGCGCATTTTGTTCGCAATTCAATCTTTAGATGTTTCTGTTTTGTGGCAAAAGAATACCATTCTTTCACATAACCTGTGATAGATTCCATAGCCAGTAAGTCTGTATCATATGAAATACACAGATATAGTGGGTGATTTGCTAACACTTGTTCAATCTCTGCAAAGAAATCTTCTAAGTTTACAAACACTACAATGTTGGCAGAAGGATACATTCCTTTTAAATAACAATATGAACAGTCAAAAATACAGTTCATGATGCAGGAAGTGTAGTAAAAATATTGATTGCCAAAACTTTGACAAACAGGTGCTCCTTTATAGAGTAGCGTTCCTTGTTTGGCAGCTAGTATTAATTTTTGTGTGTTGTGTTGCAGGTGGCTATTTTGTTTATTGCGGCAGAATACATCTTTGTAGTGCACGATTTTAACGACTGTTGCAGATGGAAATTTTGCTAAAATTTGTTGTGTGCGTGTATGGTTCAAAATGGATTCTTCTATATAGATATGTGAAAAAAATGGGTTAAAATAATTTTCTTTTAAATTCTTCAAAACGCAGTTTTCCTTCTTTTTTATTTTTACAGGGAAGCATATTTTTTTGGCACATATCTTGTACGATAGATATGTAATCCGTTTTTGTCAATACAAAGTATTGCATATATTGTCTCATGGAATCTCTCATTGCCTTAGAGCAATGCAAATCTGTACAAAATGTTTCCAAAAATTCTTCTTCTTTTTGACATAGAAGTTTTGTGTGACCCTTTCTTCTTTGTGTAATAGAAAAAAGTTGTTCGATATATTTAATAATGGAATTTTGATAGTTTTCCATTAAAAGTATTATCTGTTCTTTAGAAAACTTATCTACGATACCGTTATCGGACACTATTTTCAAAAATATCATTTGATGTGGACCAAAGAAATGAATCCCTGCTTGATAGATGGCGGCCGCTTCCATATCATACAAAATTTCAGCAGAAGGCTTTTCTGCTATGCTACGATTGTTATTCGGAGTATTCCACGGAAGCATTCCTGTCACAATTGTTCCTTCAGAAAAATTGTGACAATACAACATATCTGGGTAAAATGTCTTGCCCGTTGTTTTTTCAATAATTTGATTGCATAGAAAAATTCCATCTTTTTTTGTGGTGTGTGCGCAAATTCCTACGTTGAGAAGGAAATCCTCTTGTGTTGGTTTATAAATGGAACATACGCTGCCAATTGCTGTCGCAGCTGCAATTTCACCTACACCAGTAACTGTGAGCCGAATGCCAATTGTCTCATTATAAAATTCTTGAAACCAAGTAGCGTTCTGATTTTTTGCTAGATTAAATTGTTTGATAAAAATATGTGCTTCACAGTAAAGTGCAGTGAAAAGATATATCATATATTGTTCCTCTCAAAGTGCTTGATAATATAGTAGGTTACCAAAGCGAATGGGTGTCTAGTACGCAAATAGGGTAATCTTCCCTACTCGATTAAAGCGTTCTGTAAAATATTATACATTGCAATCTATAAAAATACAATCAAAGAATAATTGAAGTTATCTTTCACAATTGCACCATGGTTACAATTCACACCCACGCCAGTTTTTATCATGTTATAAGTTATTGAGGTGTGAATTATAACAGATTTTGCACACAAAATGCTAAAAGGCAAGCATTTTGGCGCATGATTCCCACTACTTTGGCGCGGGTGTGAAAAGTAACGCACCATGCACTTCACAGCATAAAAATATCTTGCCGTTTATTTGCTTGGTGCGTATAATAAATTTTAGAAGTTATAGGAAGATAAGAAATTAATTCTAAATGAAAGAGGTAATTATGGATTATAATAATATTTCTCAGAAAAAGAAGAGTGCGATTTTGGAGCAGGCGGTGCTCACACAATCTCCAAAGGAGGTTGCAGAATTATATACACAACTTGGACAAGTGGAAAATACAGCGCGCATATTGGGGCTTGCCTGTCGATTTTGCGGGTTGGAGTATGTTAAGGTACTTGTGGAAAACGGCGCAAACTTTACATATATACAGTACGAGGGCGACTATTATATGGTGAATTATTGGCTGTCACCATTAGAGATGAATAACATACTTCGACGGGCATATTTTCTTGATAAAAGAGATCCCTGTTTTAAAAATGTAGTCACTGTTGATGGAAAAAACATTCATGTATTGCCAATGGAACAACGCGTTGAAATTGTAAAATATTTATATCAATATCGCGACAAAGTTTCTCTTGATGTAGGAGAACTGCTCTACTATGCGATTATGAGTAGCAGCAAACAAATTATGAAGATTTTGAAAGAATATGGTGTGAAATTTTCAGAACATCGAATCACAATGATTGCGGAAAACGGGCGTAGTTTTGAATGGATGGAGTTTTCTTCTATGTTGCAGTACTTAAATAATATGGAATATATTGAGGTGCTTGGCAATGTTGCGAAGGAGATGGATGGGAAAACATTTCATTATACAGACTCAATTTATCAATTTTGGATGTATGAGCCTGATTTTTTCCGGTTTATTCTAACACATTTTAATCAAAAGAAAATGAATAAGGCCAAGATAATGAAAGGGGCAATCGATCGGAACAATGTGGCGTGTCTTGAAATTTGTGTGGAGAATGGTTGGCTTAACATGCCAAGAAAACGCGACGAAATGATAAAATATGCATGTGAAAACGACAGGACAGAAGTTTCTGCATGGTTGTTAGAGTATAAAAATCGAACGGCGGACTTTGCTTTAGAGCGCGAAAAAGCAGAAAAGAAAATGATGCGAGAACTGAATGCCAACCCTAATTCCGTAACAGAGTTAAAGAAAATTTGGGGTTTTGAGAAGCGTGATAATGGCACAATTATAATCACGCGTTACAAGGGTAAAAATACGGAAGTTATTGTTCCTGAAAAAATAGGTAACAGTACTGTAGTGGAAATAGGAGCAAGAGCATTTTCTACAAAGGCATTACGCCTAAGAGAAGAACAAGTTTTTCTTCGCATGGCAATCACTCGTATATCATTGCCTGAAACAATTACAGCGATTGGTGAACGTGCATTTTACGGCTGTCATGCATTGACAGAAATCAATCTTCCTGACAAAGTAACTGTAATCGGACAAAATGCATTTTCAGGATGCGAGTGCCTAAAGTCGATTGTGTTACCCAAAGAAATTACGGAAATTTGTGATTATACATTTAGTAGCTGTAAATCTTTACAGCGTATAATAATTCCTGGAAAGATTACTATGATTGGCAGGCATGCATTCGCTGGTTGTTCTGTACTGGAAACTGTTGAGATTGAGGAAGGTGTTGCTGAAATAGGAATGCTTGCGTTCTATAACTGTACTAATTTAAAATCAGTGGTACTGCCGCAATCCATTCGGAAGATTAAAAATTATACGCATAAAGGACAAGAGCCAGAGACAATTTTTTATAAAGATGTGGATGTGACAGTTACAGTCACACCAAAAAGCTATGCAGAAAAATATTGTCGGCGAAACAATATAAATTATTTTTATGCACATGGGTGTCCAAACGAAATATGTCAGCAGAGCTGACGGACACCCAGTGCACGAATAGGGAAGATAAATCTTCCCTATTCAATTTTTATGGATTGACACCGAGTGCCTGCCAGCTTGAAGCGCCGATTAGAGGAAGTGCAAATTGCGTGTAGGCGGCTGACTCTGGGGTATCAATAAATTTTACTACATTGTAAATCATTTTCTGTGTTGTGACTTGACCATTTTCATCACAGTTAAACAGACCACAGGCAATCTTGTCCGCATTTTTCTCATATACGTTGTCCACTGCTCTATGTACAATAAATCCTTTAATAAGTGGATTTTTCTCTGCAAGCTTGTATGCATAAGCAAATGAAGCGGCTTGTGTTGCCTCGTCAGAGGTCATGGAATTAAATAAAATCTCAGAGATAATAATATATCGTACTTGTCCATTTGGTGCGAGGAAAGCTGGCTGACTTAAGTAGGAAGTGAATACTTCCAAGTTCTGTGGATTGATCATCTTTGTATTTGGTGTATGGTCAATTAAATTCAGCCTTTTATAATTCGTTGGCATATTCCAGAATTTTGCTGCGGTGAGTGGAACTGGATGTGGATGCCATGCTACGCCCCAATCAATGTTTCCGTGAGAAACGATATCTGTGTTAAATGCATCCATAAATTTTCTTGCGCCATATTGGTTTTTCGTTCCATCTTCCCAGTTCCATCTTTGGTCTACACAAGTTAGAACTCTAGCATTTGCATTCTCACTCTTAATTGTGTTATAGCACATACGAAATGCTTTCTCGTATTCATGTGTGAAATTTGTCACATTGTAATTTCCTGCAAAATACCAAGGATTATTATTATTAACTTCGTTGCCGATTGCCCAGTTGGAGATAATTCCAGTTGCTGGATTACTATAGCGCGATGCAAGGAAAGACATTAGCGCTTGAATATATTCTGCTCCCTGTTGCTCATCGGTATTAAATGCATAGTGTCTGTATCCGTTAACACGTCCAGAAGGCTTTACGGTGAATGCGGTTTCTGGATGAAAATAGTTGACAATGTTCATTGTAACTTCAACATTTTGGGAGGCAAAGATACCCATAATCAAGTCATATTCTGCCACAATTGTTTGGTTAAAAACATAATCTTTGCCGTTGTAAGTGTAAGGAAGCGCAGGGCCAGGCTGGAAAAATCTGTCAATTGCCAACTCATAGCTTACATGCTGTATGCCAAGATCTGTAATTGCACTCATTGCATTATTATCTGCTGTAATGCCTTTGATGGACGTGGTTACAGGGTTCGCTACGGTATGTTTGGCAATTGCCTCTGGATTTGTAATATAGAACTGTTGGCTAACAGGAACATATACGCCTCCTTGTGGTGCTGCCACAATAAATTTTGAACAGAGTTTGGAATTGGCTGTTCCATGATCGAGTGTTGTCACAAATGTAGCAACAGGCGCATTAGCGGCCACAGCACAGAAATCAGTTCTTCCTTTAATATCATTTTGATATTGTTTCATTTCAAAAAGATAAAGATTTCCATCATCGCTTGTCACGCCAGACACTGTGGCAACGATTGTGATCTGATTATCGCCGCTGATAATACATTGGTTGATCGTTGCTGTTCCAGCAGCGGCTGCGGTCATAGACATAAAACATACAAAGACCATGCAGAGTGCTGCCCAGAGAGTAATTTTTTTCTTCATTCGATACCTCCACATAAAAATAATACAACTTATCCGAATCACGCTTTTGATTCGGATAAAAGGCGCGTTCTTTGCGCCGTGCATCCGATTATAAGAAGATGCACGTGCTTCTTATAATATAACTTGTTTCTGAATACAAAAATTATAGCATTTCACGCATTGATTTGCAAGCGTCAAAAATCTGCCGATACATTCTATTTCTTCCGAAAATATGTCACAAATGCATTTCCATTTTGACGGAATAAGTTGGTTGCATCATTCATGCCTATTTTATAGACCGTTCCTGTTTCTGGGTTCATAACGACGACATTTAACTCATTAAAACCAATGACAAGCATTGCATGGTTATTTTCAAGAGAGACTAGAACGGGGATATCTTGATTGATATAATACAAGATTGCATCAAGGCTGACCCCAGTCAAATCAAGCGCTGTGACATCATTTAAATTTTCTTCGAGTATTTGCTTGACTGTTTTCCCATTGTCTAACATAGGCTGTACATTTTTGATCGTACCACAAAATTCAAGCATTGTTTCAAGGCAAACTGCCAGTTCTGTATTTCCTTCTGTCTTTTGTTTTCCAGTAATTGCCATAATTTGATTTCTAATACTTCTTGTAGTTCGTTTCCAAATATAATCACCATTTTGATTGACTACTGTACCACTAATGTTGTATGCAAGATTGATTGCTTCTGACTCATGTGTAAAAGTTCCGTCAATTCCATATCGACCATAGACATAATAGCGGCTGATTGGATTTTCCACAGTTACAGTGAGTTCTCGTGAACCTTCAAATAACACTTGAAGTGGATTGGTATTTTTGAGTTTTTTTGTCTCTATTGCATTTTTAAGTACCAACTGTACTATCTTTTGATAGGTCTGTGTGACAACGATTTCGGAGGAATTGTATCCGCTTTCATCTACTAGATTATTTACAATCTGATCACTAGACGCACTGCTGTAGCTTCCATCTTCATTTTTCGCCACACGTGTAAGTGTGATTAGATTGTTTTCAATGGATGCATCAGTGACATAAATGCCCTCCCGCTGATAGGTCTTTAACACTTTTCCTTGTTCATCTTGAATGTAAACTGTGTTCATTGGAAAAGTCACAGAACCTGAAAAATCAATGCTGATATCTTCGTATTGTGCCACACCATAAATTAAATCTTCGCCAATAAATCCAAGTGGTAGCATTCGATTGTCACCGGAAGCACGAATTTCTTGTCTTTCACCTGAATTAAGATTCATTAAAATTAATTTTGTACAATTGTATGCGTCCGCAGAATTTTGCCATACAAGCATTTTGTTGGTATTCGATACCTGAAAGCTTCCTTGTTGAAGGTTTCCAGCAATTTCCTCACAAGTTAAATTTAATAGATTAATTGCAAGGATAGAGCCATCTAGATAGATATAAAAAACGCCGTTTTTGTTGATAAAAGAAAGCTGTTCCATATCTGTTTTTAGCGTTGCATATGCCTTGTTATACGGAATAAAAATAAGTTCTTCCACTGTGTTGAGCATCCCATTGTACTCGCAAACTTGCACGCCAATACTGCCCTCATGTCTTCCGCGATTCATATAACCATAGACCATAAAACGAACATTTTCTGTCTCATCTACATTTAAAATTTTAATGTCATGATTGTCATAGTTGCTTCTGGGATCATTGCCATCATAAAAACTAAAAAGATACGCAATTTTTTTGTCTGCTGCATGGTAACAGAACAATTGGTTCTCATTTACAAATGCAAGATTGGACCCACCATCACTTTCCATCATTTGCACGTTGGCATCTCGAATACCTAGCATAATTTTGTTGCCGCCATACACATCGGCTTCTGGATCGAAAAGCTGATTCATACTGCGTTCATAATCCAAGAGATATGTTCTGTCTGGCGTATAGCGTATCCGATAAAATTCAACAATATTATATTGATATTTTTTTTGGTTTTCGACTGTCTGCACTCTATAATGCATGCGAATCGATGCTGTCTGCTCCTCAATTTCACTGATAATAATTTGTGGTTCGGTAATTTGACTGATATTTAAATCTGCCCAAGTAAGCTGTTTTAAACTGCAATGAATATCCACGTGGCTTAGCGTTGTATTGTCACCTTTTGCGTTTGATTCCAAATATGTTATAAGATTTTTTGCCTGGTCATAGTCAAACGTCTTATCGTGAAAATCTCTCACAAATGTTAATTTTTCATAGGTATTGTATCCGCCATCAATAATACGTGTATAATAACGTAAGATTTCATTATCAACTTTGAGCATTAAAATCCAGTTATATTCCATGTGCGGCTCAATTAAATCTTTGATTGTGACAGTAGCCTGTATTCGGTCTTCACTTTCTTTAAAACTGCTCACTTTTGTTCGTTCTACTAGCCGCGTTCCGTCAATACTTCTGACCTCAAAAGAAATTTCTTCAATCTTATTGTTATACTTGTCTATGATAAAAGTCAATGCACGACCAGCTTCAAGCGGTGTGATTGTATCTCGAAAAAAGCTCCCATCCATCTCTTGTTTTAATCCGTGTAGATAATTATAAGCGATACCCTTTGTTGTAATATGAACCAGTGGAAGGGTGGCTTGTGTCATATTGGTAGTCAGTTCTTTATTTCCCTGATTGTAAATACTGCTGCTCACAAAGAGCGTGATTACAAATACCACGATGCAGACAGTCAGTTTTCCAATGAACTTTTTCATAAATAAAACTCCATATTTCTTATTGCTCTTTCAAAAGTGTTTGAAGTGTAGGGTGAATCTGCAAAAATTCTTCCAGTGCAATGAGAGAACGCTGTGTTTTTGATCCTACATGGTATTTTATATGGTCTTTTTTTACTGCCCGTATTAAAATATTTTTTGGCGTATGTTCCATGTCAATAAATTCAAGAATTTGTGTATCATATCCATATGTTTCTAATAGTTCTGCACGAACGGCGTCTGTGATTAGCGCAGCCATACGCTCTTTTATCAGACCATATTTCAAAAGTGGTTTGAGTGTATCACAAGAGATTTGTCTGTTCAGTTCATGCTGGCAACACGGCACAGATAAAATAACTCGTGCATTCCATTTTATTGCTCTGGCAAGTGCGTAGTCTGTTGCTGTATCACAGGCATGTAGCGTAACTACCATATCCACATTTTCTTCATTCTTATAAGATCCAATATCTCCTACTTGAAATTTTAGCCCATTATATCCCAAATTATCCGCAAGAGCCTGACAATGTGTAATTACATCTTCTTTTAAATCAAGGCCAACAATACAAACATTATAGTGATGCATTATATTTAGATAATAATATAATGCAAAAGTTAGATAGGATTTTCCGCAGCCAAAGTCAATAATTTTTAGTGGCTGGTTTTCCTTTTGTGGTAAATAAGGCAAAATATCCTGCACAAATTCAAGATATCTGTTAATCTGACGAAATTTATTATATTTTTCCTTTCTTATGTTTCCTTCAGGTGTCTGTACACCGAGCGCCACCAAAAAAGGCACTGGTTCATTTTGTGGAAGAATATATTGTTTTTGCTTGTTGTGTGCAAAATCTTTCTGTTGGTGCTGTGCTTGTTCCTCTGGCGTTTTTGACCGTTCCTTTATGGTTTGCTTTCCTTTTTTGCTCACAAGCACTGTTAATTTATGACACTCTGTCTCGACCTCAAGTTGTTTGAAATCTTCTGTCAATGAAGTGATAAGCAGATCAGGAATCGCGTCAGGAGTTAGATTCTGATGATAAGTCTTTGTCCCTACAAATCGCTCCGCTTGGTATAAAAGCTCCTCCTTTTTGAGCACTGGCCGTATACGAAGTTTCTGTATTTTTTCTCGGTTGCGGGGATTGCTGGCTGTTGCGCACAGTATCATTTCCTTATTATTAATATAATCTATCAGTAGTTGTCTCAAATTATCCATAGAGGATATTGTAACATGAAATATAGTGCATTAAAAGGTTTTTCCTAGAAAATTTTTCCACTTAAAAGAGTGATTGTTTCTTTTATGAATAGGGACGTGTGAATTGTAATGAGTGACGAAAGTATTTTTATAGGATGCGACTTTATTTTTGTCCGCTAGAAATATATGGGTATTACGCATTGGGCGAGAACATAATTTAGAAATGAAAAAAATATACAAAACTTTTAGAATAAGTATTGACATTTCCTTCCAAATGTATTATTGTATTAGTGTATTAATTTATCGATACACTAATATAGAGTTTATTTCTCTACTTGCTACATGATCTATGCACCGTTTTAATGGTTTATTTTGTCTGCATGGTTTTGTGCATAAGAGGTTTCAAAAAACAAAAAGGAGGGAAGTTATGGCATGGCAAATGAATTCTGACCGCCCGATATATACACAATTGTATGACAAGATTTTAATTCGTATCGTGTGCGGGATCTACAAGGCGGGTAATCGCTTGCCGAGCGTCAGAGAATTGGCTGCGGAGGCAAACGTTAATCCAAACACAATGCAGCGTGCTTTTACGGAGTTAGAACACAGTGGACTGATTGTGACACAGCGAAATAGTGGGCGCATTGTGACAGAAGATCAACTCAAAATAGAGGATGCTCGACATCAGTTAGCATTGGCACAGATTAACACTTTTTTTGCAAATATGCGAGAACTTGGGTATAACGATCAGGAGATTATGACACTGATTGAAAGTATTGTTAAGAAATAAAATCGAAAACCAAAATGAGGGAGGGAATGAACGTGAACGAAAATAACAGTATTGCATACACACAAGGAGATGGTACACAGCGCGATAACACACAAAATACTTCTGTGTACACATCAGATAATTTGGTATCTACACAGCAAATCCAGACACAAAATAGTTTGCTGCACAGCGACGAGAATATCGCACATACACCAGTTAATTTGCAAAAGGATTTTGTGCAGAGTGATGAAAACATTGAGGAGGTTTTAGAAAAGGAGCCTTCGGAAAATGTACAGAATCCATATGCGATCAACACGCCACTTTTACAGTTAAATGACCTATGCAAGCGTTATCCCGGCATGGGGAATTATATGTCTGTTTTCCATCTGAATCTAACAATTTTAAGAGGAAGGATTATCGGGCTTTTAGGACCAAATGGTTGTGGAAAAACGACTTTGATTAAGATGATTAATGGACTTTTGGCACCAACTTGCGGAACGGTTTTGATTAATGGCATGGAGCCATGTCCTGCGACCAAGAAAGTTATCTCCTATTTGCCAGAGCGGACTTATCTGGATAATGGCATGAAAGTTTCACAGATGGTAGAATATTTTTCTGATTTTTATGAAGATTTCTCAACAGAAAAGGCTTACAATATGTTGGGTGCACTTGGCATCAGCTCCGATGCGCGCTTAAAGACTCTTTCTAAAGGTACAAAGGAAAAGGTACAATTGATTCTTGTTATGAGCAGACAGGCGGATCTCTATATTCTTGATGAGCCGATTGCAGGTGTTGATCCTGCTGCAAGAGATTATATTTTGCGCACAATTATTACAAATTACAATCCGGGTTCTACGATTATTTTATCAACGCATTTGATTTCTGACATAGAAAATGTTCTAGATGATGTAATTTTTATGAAAAATGGTTCGCTTATGCTGTATACATCTGTTGACTCTATCAGAAGTCAGATGGGCAAATCAGTAGATACTTACTTTAGGGAGGTGTACGCATGTTAGGGAAACTATTAAAATACGAATGGAGAGGACTTCGACTTCCATTTTTGATTATGTTAGTCGTTTTGGCAGGAACAACAATTCTGACTTGTGGTGTTATTTTTACCATCAATCCCAAATTTGACGAAACAATTGTTGGTTATTCTGTAATTGCGTTGATATTTTCTATACTTTTATATTATTTTGGCATTATTGGTTGTTCTCTTGGAACATCGCTGATTGTTGTGATTCGTTTTTATAAAACTTGTTATACTGACCAAGGATATTTGACCCATACGCTTCCTGTATCTGCAAAGCAGTTGTTAAATATGAAAATTTTTGCAGCGATTATTACAAATTTATTGATGATTTTAGCGATTGTCACCAGTATTTTTGTTATTATGCAGGTGGGATTACATCATATTTTTTCCTTTGTGCCAGACTATATGGAATATACGTATGATCAATTTTATAGAGAGTTTATCGAGATATTTTTTGATGCATTTCGTGACTTTGAAGACGATTTTGGAATTAGCTTTGGTCTGTACTTTGCATATTTAATCGTATATTCTCTCATTTCATTAATTGCTAACATAATAATAATATTTGGTTGTGTATCCTTGGGACAGCTTTTTACAAAGCACCGAATTGTGGGGGCAATTGCAGCGTATTTTATTGTACAGTTTATTCTTCAGATTTTGGGATATTTCAATGCGATACCAATGTATAAGCGAATGTTAAGGGGATCTTATCGTGATGATATCACAATGTTTGGTGTTATGTCGCCGACGATGAATATGACATTACTTACGGTGGTTATTGTGGCAGTTATCATGTATTTTATCAATCTTCATATGATGACAAAAAAATTAAATCTGGAATAAAAAATATAGTCAGCATTGCTGACTATATTTTTCGCATTAATTCTAAGCGTTCATGTAGGTGTTGGATTGTGTTAAGTTGTAGTGGGTCTGTAACTAGATGCCCAGAGGTATAATATTTGACACAAATATTATTTTTTAATGTTTCCCAGTCGTTGCTTTCCTTCTGGGTTGCTTTAATCTGGGAGGCACTAAGCAATCCTTTAGAATTTAGTACACGCATAAGCTGACGTACAGTACCAAGACTTCCGTCAATAATATGAACATGTGGCGGCATCAATGTCTGAAAGGTATCCTTAAAAAAATTAAAATGAGTACAGCCAAGTACCAATTCTCCATATTGTTCCAGCGTATAGTTGTTAAACTGTTTGCGCAAGTATGCGGTAACGCGATCAGATACAAATTCTTTGCACTCAGCAAACGCTACAAGTCCAGGCAGTTCCACCAAATCTACTAGATGTGCATCATCCACACGTTCCACAAGTTTTTTTAATTTTTTTTCGTGAACGGTCAGTGGAGTTGCGACTACCATCACACGTTTCCCTGCGCTTTCTTCTACAGCTGGTTTCACGGCTGGTTCTATTCCAATAATTGGGATACAATCGTAGCGGTCTCGCATTAATTCTGCTGCCACAGCTGTTGCTGTATTACAAGCAATAACTACTGCTTTGCAGTCATGGGATATCATAAAGCGTATCACCTCGTCCACATAAGAGATAACCTGTTCTCTACTTTTTGTTCCATATGGAACATGATCTGTATCTGCGTAAAATAAAAAATTTTCCTGTGGCATCAACATTATCGCCTGATGAAGAAGGGTTAAGCCTCCTATGCCAGAATCAAAAATACCAATATTCATACGAACTCCCATCTGCCCGCTTTAGCGGGCGCACAAATCAGGAGGTGTGAAATTTGATTTCACATTAGCCCCCATGCCGCTTTTGGCGGCTCAAATAGAAATGAAAAACGCTGTCTTTTGCACTTTTTTCTGTATGAAATTTAATATTTCTTAAAGAATATCTTTTGCTGTCTTACAAATATTAAATTTTACAGTATCTCCTTGTGCATAGAAATACCCGCAAATCCTTGTAGATCCGCGGGCGTTATTGAGAGAGCGAATAGCGAGTCAAACTCGCATACGATGTAAGCATATTTAGTTTAAGTATCATTTTGTTTTTATTTTATAATTATTTGGAAAATCTTCCAAAAATAAAAGCTTATAATTGCGCCAATTCTTGCAATTACAGGCTTTTATTAGAGCGATAGACGGGGCTCGAACCCGCGGTCTCGACCTTGGCAAGGTCGCGCGTTACCAACTACGCCACTATCGCAAATATAACTATCTTCTGTACTAGACTTTTATATATTACATGAAACAAAGAATTTTGTCAATAGCTTTTAAAAAAATCTTTATTTTATGTAGAGCGGGTGATGGGAATCGAACCCACGTATCCAGCTTGGAAGGCTGGTGTTCTACCATTGAACTACACCCGCAAATCTTTTGTGTGTAAGCTGTTCTCCACTGTACAATGGTGTATTGAACGATATCCACACAATGCCCAGAGCCGGAATCGAACCAGCGACACGAGGATTTTCAGTCCTCTGCTCTACCGACTGAGCTATCTGGGCGCTTAACGAATTTTAGTATACACTACCAACATATGGTTGTCAACATTTTTTTGAAATTTCTAACTTTATAGAAAAGTAAAAGATGCACTAGTAAATTCGTATACTCCATGCTATAATAGCAAAAATAAGAAAATAACAAGGTATTTACATTGTAAGAAATTGTTGGAAAATAACTGAGGATTAAGGTATGTACAACTTGTTTGAACCGGGAGATTTACTAAATTCTCCCTATGAGGCACTTCTCTTTGATACGGAAAAATACTGTTTTCCAGTGCGGTCACATTGGCATCATTATATGGAGATTATTTTGATGGTGAAGGGAACTTCATTCGTTGAGAGTGATGAGAAAAAGTATCTTTTACATCCTGGCGATATGGTGGTTCTTCCACCTAAAAGTATCCATGCAATCTGTTATGAGATGGGAAAAGAGGAACATCTACTTTACTATGTTATTAAATTTGATTTAAATCGTTTTCGGGAAAATATTGGATATGTGCCACAGCTTAAAAGTGCAGTTTTGCAGGCGATGGAAAATCCAGAAGTCTCCTTCTTTTTTTCTGCAAAAGAACTTGCAGGCTTTCCGGTTATGGAGTTTATCAATGGTTGTGTGAAAGAAGCACAATCTATGCATTATGGTTATTATATGATTATGTACTCGTATCTTAATTGTATTCTTGTCAATATGTTGCGCATTTGGCGAAGACATGGGTTTACGCCTTCTTATGAGGTTTCTGCGCCTTCTGGCAGTTCCATTGAGACGATTACAGAATATATTGACGCGCATTCTGACCAGCCGTTAAAGGTGGAGCAACTTGCTATTCGCTGTAATATGAGTTATTCCTTTTTTGCCAAACAATTTCGTCAGATTTATGGTCGTTCTTGCAAGGAATACATTGAATATATTCGCGTTATTAAAACAGAGGATATGTTATTGTACACGGACTATGATATGACTTATATTAGTCAGGCCGCAGGATTTTCAGATTGTAGTCATATGATTAAGACTTTTCGGAAATATAAGAACATTACACCAAAACAGTTTCGGATACAGAATACGACCACTTCTCGTGGGATATCTGCGCATTCATAAGGAGCTGTAGAAAAATAACAGATACAGCTCCTTATACTGCTTGAATAAAATTGTGTTAATCTTGTAATAAATTCAGTAGTTTTTGTCTGTTCACACTGTTTAGTTGTCCAAGATTATTGTTTATAACTTGTTGTGCTAAGCTACATTTTGTCTTCTGTAATATAAGTATTTTTACTAATACTGTATTCTGTCATTAGTTTGTACATCATTGCTTTTTTGTCTGTCTAATACAGTATGTTGTGTGGGGCGCTTGATTTTATACAGTAATATTCCACTAAGGATTATAAATGATTTTTATGAAATTTTTGGAAATAATTGTTTCACTGTTGGATAAATCTGAGCAAATTTGCGGTAGCGTTCCTCATAACGCGCAGCAAGTTCTTTGTCAGGCTCTACGCTGTCCACCACTTTGATAAGTTTTGCAGCAGCGTTTTCTACACTGGCATACTCACCACAAGCAACTGCCGCAAGGATTGCGCCGCCATATCCAGGCCCTTCTTCACTCTCAATCAAATCAAGTCGAATATTTAACACATTTGCAAAAATTTTTCTCCAAAGCGGACTTTTTGCGCCACCGCCACAGATTTTTGAAGCTTCGATATGAATCCCAAGGCTCTTTGCCACCTCAAAAGAATCGCGAATAGCAAATGCTACTCCTTCAAGCACCGCTTGATATAAATCTGCACGTGTGTTATCCATTGTCATACCAATAAATGTACCACGCGCATTGGCATCATTGTGTGGGGAGCGCTCTCCCATTAGGTAAGGCAGAAAATAAACATGGTTATTTCCAAGTTTGTCATCTGTGATAGCAGCCTGATCTTCTGCAAAGTTGTTAGTGTGTAAAATATCTTCCATCCACCATTTATTGCAAGAAGCGGCGCTAAGCATGCAACCCATCAGATGGTATTTTCCATCTGCATGTGCAAAGGAATGAAGCGCATTGTTTTGATCTACACCAAAGTTTTTGCTGGATATGAAAATTGTTCCGCTTGTGCCAAGTGAGATATTACACATACCATCTCCTACTGTGCCTGTTCCGACTGCCGCTGCTGCGTTGTCACCAGCACCCGCTGCCACTTTCACTTGTGCAGAAAAACCTAATTCTGCGGCTATCTCCGGTTTTAAGGTGCCCACCACCTCATAGCTCTCATAGATTTTAGCAAGTTGATTTGCCGCTATACCACAGATATCCATCATTTCTTGCGACCAACACTTGTGTTCGACATCAAATAATAGCATACCAGATGCATCAGAAACGTCTGTACAGAAACTTCCTGTGAGTTTGTAAGCAATGTAATCTTTTGGAAGCATAATTTTGCTGATTTTGGCAAAGTTTTCTGGTTCCTTATTTTTTACCCAAAGGATTTTCGGGGCAGTGAAACCTGTAAAGGCAATATTTGCTGTATATTTTGACAAATTTTCTTTTCCAATTTCCTGATTTAGATAATCTGTCTCATCCTGTGTTCTGCCATCATTCCATAAGATTGCTGGACGAATCACATTGTCATCTGCATCTAAAATAACAAGTCCATGCATTTGTCCGCCAAAACTGATGCCTGCAACTTGCGACTTGTCATAGTCTTTTGTCAACTCTTTCAATCCTTCTTTTACTGCACTCCACCAATCCTCTGGTTTCTGCTCACTCCACCCTGGATTTGGAAAATACAAAGGATATTCCTTTGATACAATATTTGTGATTTTTCCGGTTCCTTCCATTAGTAGAAGTTTTACTGCGGAGGTTCCAAGATCGATACCAACATAATACATTATAATCGCCGCCTTTCTTTTTTGTATACTTCATATGTAATTGTTCCGAACGTGCTCGAGCACGATAAAGATTGTAACATTAGTATACCGTTTTTTTTGTCATTTTACAAGTAATAAACACGATATATTTTAGAAGATTAATTTTTTATTAGGTTACATTTTTCTGAAAATAGTGTACAATCTAATATAGAAATATGCAGAGAATACTAGAAAAGGAAATAGTGTGAAATTAAAATTTCACACCGAGAAATGCCTGAAATACGGCATTTCTCATCTGGATTTATGATTCCGCAAAGCGGAATCATGGGAGTTCGTGTGGATTTCACGCCTAATTTGAGATTCTGCAAAGCGGAATCATGGAGGTCACTATGAGGAAAATAAAACAAATTTTATATAGATTAACAGTTGGCACAATGCTTGTCGTGGTGCTTTTTTGTAATACTGTGTTTACAGACAAAATACTTCCGGGCTCTGTGGTGTCCAATGCTGAGGTAGATTATATAGAACAGATGGAACAGCGCAAGGCGCTTCCAATACAGTCAAACGCAATTGAAAACTGGCCAAAGGGACCAGCAATTGGTGCGCAGTCTGCCATTTTGATGGAGATGAATACACATACAATTCTCTATGCCAAAAATATTCATGAAAAGTGCTATCCAGCGAGTACAACAAAGATATTGACATGCCTTATTGCTATGCAGAATTGTACAATGGATGAAACAATTACATTTTCTCATGACGCTATCTATGATGTTCCACTTGATGGTTCCAAACTTGGCGGTGTGGATACAGGTGATACCATAGCTATGGAACAGGCGCTTTATTGTGTGCTTGTTCAGTCGGCAAATGAAGTTGCAAGTGCTGTTGGAGAACACGTTGCAGAGAAACTTGGAAAAGAAAAAAGTGTACAGGCGTTCGCTGAAATTATGAATGAGAAGGTGAAAGCGCTCGGCGGTGTGGATAGTAATTTTGTAAATTGCAATGGGCTTTTTGACGAGAATCATTATACCAGTGCGTATGACCTCGCACTGATTGGAAGTGAATTTTTTTCAAATGATTTATTGTGTAAAATGTCTTCTACATCAAGTTATCATTTTCAATTAAAACCAGAAGATGAGGAAGATGTTTGGATTGCTTCTAAAAATCAACTTTATAAGGGAAAACCTTACGCATACCAATATCTGCTTGGCAGTAAGACAGGATTTGTATCGCAGTCTCGCCAAACATTAGTTTCGGCTGCGGAAAAAAATGGTATGAAACTTGTATGTGTTGTTTTTACAGAGGAAACACCCTATCAGTTTGAGGACACAGTGACGCTTTTTCAGTATGGATTTGAGAATTTTAAGCGTGTATCTATCCATGATAATGAGACGAAATATAATATTGATACCATGGATTTCTTTGACACAGAAGACGATCTTTTTGGTGATTCTACACCGTTAATTTCAATAGAAAATGATGCCTATGTCATACTGCCAAACACTGCGGAGTTCTCAGATGCAGTATCTACGCTAACGTATGCAGAGCAATCGGCGGACACAAATGTGATTGCCTCAATTCATTACACATATTCCGATATTCCAGTTGGTGATTGTAATTTGGTATTTTATAAATCCAGTGTTCCAACTTTTCACTTTAGTTCTAACAGTCCAGTGCATGAGCCTATACCTGAGCCGGACACTTCAGAAGGAGAGATGATAGAATCGATAAAGGTATCTGATAAACCGCGGGAAAGTACAAATATTATCTATATTGATATCAAAAAACTGATTCTTGGAATTATTATTATAGTTGGATTGATTTTATTGGTATTGTTTGTCATATCCATCTTGAAAAGTTATAGTTTTTCCCCGCGGGGACAGAGTAACAGACGATTGCGCAGCCGTAGGCGGGAAGCGCGTGCAGCAAGGAGAGAGGCGCGACGAAATGCTCGCTGGTATAGGCGTGCCAACAAAAGAGGAAGGCGTTAAAATAAACCTTCCTTTTTGGTGTGGCGCCGTTCTTTTCTGCTACTGCGCACCTGATTTTTCTTATTGAGAACGTCCTGTACAATTTCAGGCCCTGCCTGTTTCATGGTTTTTACCACATAAATTTGATCATTTTCAGATTTGCGCAGGCGAATTTTCTCTTTGATCATGCCGTGGCGGGAACAACTCACAATTGTATAGTAATGTTTTCCATTGTTGGTGAACCAAGGAATTTTTTTCTTTGTTTTTGCACCACAGAGAAAGCAGTTGGTTGAGAGTACCTTCCTGTCTGCCATGGCAGTAGGTTTGTCGGGAAATTCTCTGGAAATATATTTTGCGTAATCCGCAAAACAAACCCAGATTTCTTCAGATTTATTTTGCGGTAGTCGATAAGTGTCAAAAGAATAGTTGTCAAAAACTTTTTGGTCTGAGATTTCCTTTATAATTTTAGCAGTATAGTAAGCGTCTGTGTCTGCCCTATGAAATGCTACATCTTTTTCAATGCCAAGAAAATCAACAGCATATTGTAGAGTTCGCCTTGATTTTTTATCCTCAAATGCAATGCTAAAAAGTTTCTGAACATCATAGTATTTTAAAGTTTTGCATGATATTGGAGTCATATTATAATAATCCATATTTCTTTGTAATTCTGGGAGGTCAAGATTTCCCCATGTGCAGAAAATCGAATCGTCCCCACACCATTTAATAAAATCTGCAGCGACTTCTGGGAAAGAACGGCAGTTTGAAAGTTGTTCTATGTTTAGATGAATGAGTTCTCCAGTCACCTGATTCATGGTGTGGAATACCTGCGGGCGAATCAATTCATGAAACGTTGCTGTCTGCTCTCGCTTTTCATTTAATTTTACTGCGCCAATTTCAATAATTTCAAATAGCAAGCTGTTTTGCTGCCTTGTTCTTATATCCGCAGCCTGATTCCACTCCAAATCAAATACAATATAATTCACTTGTCCCTGCTCCCTGTTTTGAATATTCTGACACAATTGTATGCAATTTCTATCTAGCTGTCAACTGGTTCGCATTTATGGTCTTTTAGATTACTTATAGTAACGTCAACTGTTCTACTTCTTGCATTTTCTGAGGAATACGAATTTTTTGCGGACATGCATCCATGCAAGGCATGGTAATACATTCTCGACAGTGCTTTGCGCTTTCAGTAATTCCAAGTGCCAATTTTTTTAGTGCCCAATAGTCTTTTCCAAGATGAAAATAATGGTATTGGCGAAATAATGTATGGATTTCTGTTCCGTAGGGACAGACACATCGCTGGCATCTATCACAGGGAATTGGTACATACTCTTTTTCTAATACAGCTAATACCTCCGAAAAAGAAGGAATTTTGGATTCTTGCGAAGAAATTGTTTTGTTTATAGCAGCGTCAATTTGTTCCATTGTTCCAAGCCCAATCAGTGCACTGGAAATCGGATAGGATAGCACAAAGTCAATTAGTGTTTGCACTGAAAATTTTGCGGGAAGCAATCCAGCCGCATATATTTTATTGACAAGGAACCCTTTTTTTCTAAAAAGTGGTTCTTCTCGAAGGCGGTCTAACATACCACGTTCCAACAGATTTCCGCTTCCTTGGAGAACATCTACACGGTCATCTTGAGCGCCGCGCAACAGAATATCATAGTAGTGTGTTGCGATTCCTGCATATCGGATTTTTCCCTCCGCTTTTAGTTCCGTAAGCGCATCAAGTGCTCCGCCTTGTCCAAACACTTCATTTTCGTGGTCTGCATCCACTTGATGGACAAAATATAAGTCTGGGATTGTGCCAAGATTCTCGCAAGAAGTTTCCACAGCCTGATACATTTCACTGCCGCTAAAAAAGCGTGCTTTGTCTGAGATAATAATATGTTTTCTTCCAATAGAGGCAGCAAATTTACCAAGTTTGATTTCTGCATCTCCATATTCTGGCACGATTGCTGTATCATATAAATTACAGCCTTGCTTATATGCATAGTTCATCACTGCAAGGGCCTCTTTTTCATCCAGATTAAAGTAATCCGGCAAAACTGGGATATTTCCTTGTAAGATTGGAATTGTACCAAAGCCAATCTCCGATACCAAAAGCCCTGTGCTGCCTAACATTCGATAATTCATCTAATTGCTCCTATTTTTAGAGGCGATGTTCGTTAACAGTTCCGAAAGGCATCTTGCGCAACTTCTATTTCTTTTGGCATTTGAACGACAAGTGATTTTCCACAAAAGGCAAATGCTTCTTTGCCAATTTTTTTTATTGTAGAGGGAAGTTGTATGTTGTGCAAGCTATGACAACGATAAAATGCACGTTCTGGAATTTCTTCCACACCTTCTGGAATCTGAATTTCTGTAAGAGAGGTACAGTTTTCAAAAGCCCTTGTGCCAATTTGTCTTAGATTTTGTGAAAACGCTACAGAACACAGCATTCCACATCCAGAAAATGCCTGTGTTCCAATATATTCCACACCATATGCTTGTCGTATTTCGCGCAGCCATTTACACCCTGCAAAAGCCCTTGTGCCAATTCTTTTTACTGTTTCGGAAAAAGTGATTTCTGTCAGTAGATTTGCGTCTTGAAAAGTACTTTCTCCTACTTCTGTAATGCCATCAACAAGTTGCAGACGAGAAATATTTCCAGTACATTCAATTAAAACATGTTCTTCGTTTGTCTTAAAACAATTAAGACTGTCAAGTACAGCCTGTTTCGCTAAAGGCGGCAAATCTTTTTCACGATCCGTTAAACCAGTAAAGCGAACAACAGTTTTGTCCGACAAAATCATTTGTTGTAGATAAATGCAGTTGCGAAAGGCATATTCTTCAACACGTACACGCTCTGACAAAAACTGAATACTTTTGATTTCCAGGCCATTTGCGAAGGCCCAGCCGCAAACGAGACGAATTTCCGGTGGAACAATTACGTTTCCAACACAGCAAGAACCATCTAACAGCATATCACGCACTGTTACCATGGGAGATCTCTTGCGCTTTTCTGTCATCCAAGTTGTACCGTGAAAGGCTCTTGCGCCGATGTATTTCACACTGTCTGGAATCTCTACTTCACAAAGCTGCATTGCATCTCGAAATACTTCTGCCTCAATTCGTTTGATTCCTACAGGAATGCGCACTGATGTTGCGGCGCCGCGATATCGAACTAGATTTTCCTCATTCTCTACAGTAAAACAGCTCAATGCGCTGTGATACAATTGTCTTACGGTTTCTGGAATTTCATCAGACAAAAGGTCTGCGTAGGAGTTAAATATCCATTTTTTTCCTTGATATATTATTTGGCAAAGTGCAGTGCATCCAGATAGTGCGTACTCTTCTAAAGAAATGAATCCTTGTGATCCAGACAGACAAATTTGAGCAAGATGGCTACAATCTTCCAATGCATGTGCATCCAGATAGATTCCGTCCTGAAATGTAATTGACGATAAACTTTCGCAGTTTGCAAAAGCATATTCCCCTATATAAGATAAAGATGTAAAATTGTACTGCTGTAGTTTAATACAGTTGCTAAAACAATAAGATTGTATTTTCTCTACATTTTCACATAGGCAAGTTTCTAAGTTGGTACAACCTGCAAAAAGCCGTTTTCTCAGATGTTTTACTTGTGAGAACTGTGCCCAAACAAGCGCAGTGCATCCAGCAAATGCTGCTTCTCCAATTTCATAGGCAGCACAGTGTATTTTTTTGAGAGCGCTACATTTTTCAAAGGCATGTGCCTCAATTGTGTGTAGTTGTTCTGAGAGATGTGGTTGCAAATTGCTGCATCCAAAAAATGCACCCTCGCCAATCCATAGAAGACTTTCTGGAAATAAAACTTTGTTGACCCTACGATTTCCTGCAAACGCGTAGGGTGAGATTCCCTTGATTCCATCTGGAATAATAATATCGCCAACACAATTTATGCCAGAAACAATAAAGTTTCCCACAACAGAAAGTTTATTGTCTAAATGTTTTGCCAACAAAGTATCTGTAAAAGTGCCTTCTCCTATATGAATAGCAGGATTTACCAAAGTATTTTGCAATGTAACGCATCCAAAAAATGCTTCTTTTCCAATTTCTATAGTTTTTGAAAACTTGATTTTTTGTAATTTTCGACACTGATAAAAAGCGCGATCTCCAATCGAATACCATTCTGGAGGAGTGGATTTGTCTGTGGAATCTGTCATAAGAATTTCTCCTAAGGCGCTGCATCCTGAAAAGATTTCTGGCGCCAAATGAGTGATTTTTGAAGGCAAAAATACACGTTGTAGTGCAGTACAGCCTTTAAAAGCCGCAGTTCCAATGGACTGCACTTGTTCTGAAATAGTAATTGCTGTAATTTTTGTATTGCCATAAAAAGCGCCGCCAGCAATGATTTTTACGGTAGTTGGAATTTGGATGCTGCCTTCCAGATGTTGTCCGTCCCAAAGGATAGTATCTTCTGTTTTTGCTATATGCTGTTTCCATTGTTCTAGAAAACGACTGCCTTCCACAGCATGTCTTCCTATGGATTTAAGAGTTTGTGGCAAGACAAGTCGAGACAATGCGGCACAGCCATACGCAAATTTATCAGGAATATGACAGACATTTTCTTCAAGTATTAATGTCTTTAATCGTGTACAATTTCCAAAGATATCAATGCCATAGTGTTTTCCTGTTTCATATCCGCCTGTTATCTGTGCTTTTTGTAAATTGCTTTTTGCAAATGCCAGGTTTTCTATAAATTCTGTGGCAGCGGGAATACGAATTTCCCGTAATCCACATTGATAAAACGCCATTTTTCCAATGCGGGTAAGGCTTTCTGGAAGGGTTAATTTTTTTAGGTTTTGACAACCATAAAAAGCGCGCTCTCCAATCTGTTCTAGTCCTTCTGGCAGGCAGACTTCCTGTAATGCCCTACATTGACGAAAGATTCGGTCTGGTAGAACCTGTATCTGTTCTGGAATCTCAATGCGCAACAGCTTTACGCACTCTGAAAATGCGCCAGAGGCAATACTTTGAAGTCCTTTTGGCAATGTGATGGTCTGCAATAACAGACACCCTCGAAAGGCTTCTGCACCAATTTCTTGCAGGCTTTCTGGAAAAATTACTTTGTCGATTGTCTCAATCCCAGCGAAGGCTTCCTCAGCGATTCTGGTAACACCCTCTGGAATAATCACTCTGGATTCTGCGCCTAAATATTGCAGCAGAATGGTTCCACTCATTCTAAAATTTCCCAAAACCTGCCGGTGGATCACACGGACTGGCTCTGGGACTTCAGAAATAGGAATAAGTACTTGCTGTGTTGTATTAGGCGTTATTTTAAAAATATCAGATAATCCATGGAATAAGTATACAGAACCATCACTGGTTTGGACCGAGCGCAACGCTGTGCAGTTACGAAAGGCATCTTTGTCAATTGAGACTGTTTCTCCATGGAGAATCACTTGCTCCAAACCAATACAATTACGAAAAGTACGGCTTTCTATTTGTCGTAACGATTGTGGTAGTTTAATATCTACAATTCCTCGCAAATCGTAAAAGCTGCTTTTGGCAAGGACTTCTATCCCTTCTGGCACTTCCACATGCTTAATATTGATTCGAAATCGTACTAAAGTTCTGTATTCTAGTTCCATCATGCGCAGAACAATATCTTGCACCACCAATTTCATAAGAGGAGGCAGAAAAAAGTTATCCGCTGCTGCCTCTATAACATTTGGAAGCAAATAGGTCTCCCCATCTGCAAAAGCGATTTCTTTCAAGCGTGCGCAGCCAGTAAAAACATCACAGATACAATCTTTTTCTATTGCGCGAGATATCACAAGCCTTTCAAGAGACATACCATTTGCAAGCGCCGCCATTCCAAGTCGCTTTACTCCTGGCATCTGTACTTCTTGTAAGCTGTCACAATATAAAAAAGCACACTCTCCCAACTCCTGTACAGAAAGTGGCAAGACTGCTCGTTTTAGAGAATGGCAGCGATGAAATGCATACCGTCCAATATAAGTTACGCCTTCTGGAATCACAACTTCTTCTAATTTGCGGCACCCTTTAAATGCATCTGGTGAAATATAGTTTAGTCCATGTGGCAAGAGGACCTTTTTTAAAGATACACAGCCTTTCAAAGCGCCCACTCCAATTGTATGGATTCCTTCTGGGATTTCTATGACTTCATCCCGCCCTGTGTAGCGTTCTAATATTCCATTTTCAATCTGATAATATTCTGTCATTGTTCCCTCATGTTGGATGGTCTGCAAAGATCAGTGTAATTATATTACGCAGTTCTTTTAGACTTCCACTTTTATATAAACTTTCCTTATACCGTTTTGTTCCTTTTCGCTTCTTCATCATATAAGAAGCAATTTTTTTAATATAATTTAATGTAAAAGTTTCATCATAATATTGTGCAGTTAAGTCTAGTTGTTCTAGTAGGAGCTGAAGGGGCGTCTTTTGACACAAAGTTCCTGTCAGCTCGCTAAATATAAATGGATGCTCTAAACCATATCGTGCTATCATTATTCCATCTGCACTAGTGCTTGCAAGCATTTTTGCAGCGTCTTCCACAGAGAAAATACCACCGTTTGCAATCACTGGGATAGAGACAGCCGCTTTTGCCTGTTCGATTTCTTTTCGGTGTGGCTCTCCGTCATACATCATGCTTCGTGTTCGACCATGGATTGTAATCATATCTGCGCCAGCATCCTCACATATACGGGCAAACTCTGCGGCGAACAGTTCATCTTCGCGGATGCCAACACGACACTTTACTGTGATGATTTTGCCACTTTTCTTACAGCCTCTTATAATTGCGGCGGCGCGTTTTGGGTCTTGCATCAGTGCACTTCCTTCGCCACTTTTAAATACATTAGGTACAGGACATCCCATATTAATGTCAATAATATCAAAGTCTGCTAAAAGTGGGCTTTTGGACATTTGTTCCATCACAGCTGGATTGCCACCAAGAAGTTGAACTGCTCTGATAGGTTCCTTCTCAGTGGTTAAGAGAAGGCGATTTGTCGCTCTATCTTCATATTTTAAGGCATTGGCGCTACACATCTCTGTAAAACACAACCCTGCTCCAAGTTCATATACCAGCATTCTAAATGGATAACAGGTATATCCCGCCAAAGGTGCCATCAATACATTTGATGGCAAAAGCAGACCTCCTATGCGGATTGGTCTGATATCGCCCGTCTGTATTGTACTCATATGTAATTCCTCCATAGTACTACAATAGAAAAATATCTAATGATATGGTGGTACAATTATTCCATTCTACAAAGTTGTTAGTTTCGTTTATTGTAGCAAAATCAATAACTGTAGTCAATAGTTGTCACTATGAGCGCAGGACATGCGCACGAATGAATAAATTACGAACTTCTTTAAGTGTATAGATTGTTTTAACCTGATTTTAAATTATTTTTATAGATATTATAAAAGTCTAGTCAAAAAATTGTAGGAAAAAAATTTTTTTTATGTTATTATTATGGTAGTAATTTGCAAATGAACGATTATATAATAATAAAGTTCTACTGACACTCAGCAATCGAGTAGGAAAGGTTTATCTTTCTCCCTACTCGCTTCACTCACAGCAAAGGCTGTTTCGTGAAGAAGTACTATGTCTCACACCGAGAAATGCCTGAAATACGGCATTTCTCATCTGGATTTGAGTTGCGGCAGAGCCGCGACATGGAGGGTTGATATGAAATTGACATTTGGCAGTAGCAAAAAGGGTGATGTTGCGGAAGCCTTAAAAAATATTACATCTCCTGCGGCATTATTTTTTACTGTTGCAGATGAGAAAATGCTTGCGCACACTGCAATAGAAATAGAAAAAATTTTTCCGAATATACCATCTATTGGAGGCGTTGGGCAGGTATATTTGGACAAACAATTTTTTGATGCAGGTGTCACTGTGATTGCAATGAAAGATGATATAAAAGTAGTGGCAGATGTTTTGGAGCAAGCTTCTGTCATGCCAATGAAATATATTAGACGGTTAGAAAATGCTGTGAAGACAGTGGGTGGTGAGCGGGGAAAAACAGCTTGCTTTGATATCTGTTCCGCAGGGGCAGATGTGCGCGCTGTCACAACACTGTCAAATTATCTTTGTCGTGCAGGGTACGATCTTGCGGGAGGCACAAGCAATTCATCTGCGGTTGCGTGTAATGGGAAAGTTTATCAAGATGCTTGTGCTTTTTTCATTTTTAAGAATCTTCGAGGAAAGATAAAATCTTACAAGGAAAATATCTATGTCCATCCACAGGGAATCGAAAAGCAATTTATGGTAACTGACGCAGATCCAAAGTCTTACAAAATTTGTACGTTGGAGAATGTTTCTGCGGAGAAAGTGTACACGTCCGAACTTGGAATTAGCAGGGACAAAATCACAACACAGACCTTTAAAAATCCTTTTGGACATGTCTGCGATTCTGATACATACATTGTCTCTATAAAGGGTGTGGAATCAGACGGCAGCATCACAACATTTCGACCGGCAAACAAGATGGATTTCTTAACGATATTGAATATTGGTGATTATAAGTCTGTTGTGCAGGATACGATCACACAGATTCGACAAGATTTAGGGAATGCATCAGCAGTGCTTTCTGTCAATTGTCTGTTTCGATATATTATGTTTAATGACGAACATTATTGGGATGACTATCTTGCGGATATGTGTCGCAGTTTCTCTCATGCTGGCATGGTAGGTGTAGGAGAACATTATAATACACAGTTTGTAAATCAGACAATGTGCTGTCTGGCATTTGAGTAGGGGGAATGTACGTTGAGATTATTTAGAGACAAAAAAGCAATCGATAGTGAACCGCAGAGACGAACAGAATTTGATAAATATCCGTTGGATTATGCGTTGAAAAGTGCCTGTCAGGTGGTGGATGAATTGGCAGGTGATGTTTTTCAGACAACACAGAAGATGCGCTATGCAAGTGAACAGCTTGTTGGATTGCAAAATGACATTATAGGCTTGCGTGATGATATTAATGCCATGGATGATGGATTTCAGGAGATTACAGTTGCTGCTGACCGATTTAATGCTGTCGAGACAGCGATTGACCAATCTGTGGTAGATGCACAGAATCAGATGGAGCGTCTGCGGCAGGATGCTAGTTCTGTGAAGGAGAACTTTCGGAACATGTCAGAGACATTTAATTCATTACAACAGGCACTTGATAAAATTAGAAATAGTTTATTTGGAATTGGTGAAATCGCAGATCAAACCGATCTTCTCGCCTTGAATGCAAGTATTGAGGCAGCGCGCGCTGGAGATCAGGGAAAAGGATTTGCAGTGGTGGCAGAGGAAGTTGGAAAACTGGCGAAAATGAGTCAGGACATGGTTGATGGCATTCACACAAGTGTTGCGGAAGTGGAGCAGAAAAGTAAGGAATTGAACCAATTTATACAGGCATCAGATGAAGCTGTGCTCGGTAGTATCCGAAGTATGGAGGAAACAAGCAGATATTTTGACGATATCAAGGAGCGTGCTTCGGGAACAGCCGCGGTTCGCACAGCGATTGACCAAGCTGTCGAGCAAAATCGTACCTATGTGAAAACGGTTCAAGATTCACTTATGTCCACAGCAGGTATCTACACTGATATAATAGATAAAATGGATATTGACAATAGTAAAAAAGGTGTTTTGATGGAGGCATTTCAGCATACCATCGAACAGGCGATTGCTATGGTGGGGGAATTGTCATAAAAAATATTGTAGTAAGAAGGCCGCTGAATAAAATCAGTGGCTTTTTGTTATGCATACAAGCCCCCAAGTCAAATTTGTCAGCAGAAACTGACGAGTCCGGCGCGGCGAGTAGGAGAAAGTTTCCTT
>CAJUAE010000027.1:5082-6954 GCA_910583965.1 uncultured Lachnospiraceae bacterium | reverse complement strand
TGATTGACGGGGTGCTTAGAGGATATACAGCGAGTGGAACGCTTAAAGAGTTTTTCTCCAAAAGAGAGTTTTGTGTGCGAGCTGATTTTGAAAAAAAGAAAGCACTGCCCAAAATTAAAGAGATATTGTACAAGATCAAAGAAGAAGACAGTACAAAGGAGATTGATTTACAAGATATTTTAGTGTATTTTTCTGGAGGCAGATATAAAAAGGTTTTACTTACATGCGACAGATTCATTTCAGATTATAAAAGAGATGATGATGGCACTTTTTTAAATTGCAAGATAAAGGATATTGACATTATAAATAGTAGCATTGTTAGAGACAATCGTGTTGGTCAGGAATATAATTTTGGAAATTTTCCCGAGATTTTTGTAAAATTATTTTTGGAATTAAAAATGTTGAATCAATCAATAGAAGTCACATCAAATAAGCATCCACTGAATAAAGAAATGCGGGAAATGAGAGAAAACTATTTAAATATATTGATTGATTATACATTGATGAATGGTGTGTTAACATCAAGACAAGTGCTACGTATTGAAATTTTGGCGAGACAGTTGGGAATTGATTCCATATCTGTTTTAAAGATGATTTCTAATAGCATGGCAATGTACCATAAATATAATAAAGACATAAGTGAATATATAGAAGAAAGTATTGTTCGACTGGAAAAAATATCTAGTAAATATTTTTATATGTTATATCATGATATTATTGCATTTGAATTGTTATCACAAAAAGAAGATTCTATAGAAATTCATTCCAATGAATTTTTGGAGACAATTGTGCGTCAATGCAGTATAAAAGAAGAATTTAGAAAAAGTTATACAGATTCGGTGCAGAGATTTCTCACAGGATCTTATTTATTGCGAAAGTCTTTAGAGCAACAAGATACTTTTGTAAAAGATAGAGAAGCATATGAAAATTTGTATCATTCTATAGAATATGAGTATGGATTACAAAAAGAACTTTTAAGATAAAATCAATTGGTAGCAGATTTTTCTAAGAAAGAGCAGGAAAGTAATCAGACTGTAATTAGATATCAGCTCATGGAAAAACAAATGCGTCAAATTATTGAGGAGGAGAAAAATTTAAATAAAAAGGCGGTACAGATCGTGCAACTTAGAGAAAAGGCTGCCGATGCTAAGAAATATGTTCAGGATACATTTCAGAAAATCGATCAGAATTTGGGAGAGAAATTCTTACCTACAGAAAAGAAGGCGTTACAAAAAGAAATAAGTACTTTTATGGGGTTGACAGATACACTTATTGTTGAGAAGATTACAGAATTATCAGAAAAAATAAGTCTGTTTTCCAGCAAACTTGAACAGTGTTATTCAGAGTATTTAGAGAGAATTGAACAGATAAAAAGCGCAATAGAACATAACAAAAATAGTCTTGGGAAGGAACATAATTTCTATTTTGAGCCAGTAGATTATTTTAAAAACAAAAATGGGGCGCAAAAAATTTCTGTTCTAGATTATATAGCAGAGTACGGAGATAAAAATGAGATTATAGTACAAATCCAGCAAGGGATTGATAAGGCCAATCAACTATTGGCTGACGAGTTGTTTGACGAGGCAGAGCAACAGACGTTAGAGACTGATAAATGGATTGAGCAGGCCAATCAATATGCGACATTATTGCAAGAGCATTTGATAGAGAATTTTTATGTCGCAAAAGATATGATAAAGGTTATGAAATCAATGGGTTTTGAGACAGGTGCTTACAAGATTGATGGGCATATTAAAAATGGGTGGAAAATATCTGCAAGTAATCCCAACGGAGAGAATATTGATTTTACAAAAGTGTTTATGGATGACGCTGGAAAGATGAATATAGAAATAGACCATAAAACTTTGGGAGATT
>CAJUAE010000027.1:0-4982 GCA_910583965.1 uncultured Lachnospiraceae bacterium | reverse complement strand
TTAAAGACTATAAAGAAAAACAAAAAGAAAAAGAGATGCTTGAAAAAGAGATTAGAGAGATAGAGAATCTGGAAAAAACGGGTGGAATCGATACAGAGATTGAAAATTTACAGATACAAAAAAGAGGCTTGGAAAAACAAAGGAAAGAGAAGGAAGATGAGAAGAAAAAGTTAAAAAAAGAAATAAGCAGGCTAAACACCAGTTTACAGTCTTCAAAGGATAAGGATGAGAATGAACAATTTCAAAATGCACTGAAAGCATTGGAAGAATGTATGAAAGCTTTGTCGATGAGGAGGTGATTTTCTTGATAAATAAACGAGTCAGCGATCCATTGAAAAAAGCGTTAGATAAGGGAAAGAAATTCTTTTTCCTTTATGGCGATGGAATAAAAGATTGTTTTTTGGAAGATATATATGATGGTATCCTTTCTCTAAGGGATATTTTAAAAACTTATTTTCTAAGCAGAGAGGACTGTGAAATATTTGCTTTAATCAGTACAGATGGCGTGCAAGTGTTAAGAAAGCAACAGTCAACATTGATTGATATCTCGTCAAATTATCTTACACTTGCGTCAAAAAGTGACAATGAGATGCCAGATGATGAGGAGGAGGGAGAAGGAGAAACAGATCCAAGACTGCAAAAATCTAGTGAAAATAGAGAGGCAGGACGTCTAAAACAGAGTTTAGAATCAAACCATGTGAATCTATTAAACCAAATTGGAATTATCAAAATGCATGCACAAGACAAGAATATTTCTACCAAAAAGACCGTTGTATTTTTTGAGGATTTTGAATGGATGGGCAAGCTGTACTCCTCCAACAATAATGATTCACTGGCGTACATCAAGGCCTTGAAGGATTTTTATAAAATTGAGGAATGCTATACTTTGGTTTCTTTGGAGGATACAGAACTTGTAAGAAAGTATAATTTTGAAACAAAAGGAAGCAATGTGATTTTTTTGGGAAATCCTTCTGCCGACGAAATTAAGTATGCTTATTTATTACGATTTTTAGGGGTTACTAACTTTGAAAATAACGGGATTCAACTAGATTTATTTGCGCAGTTAAATGATGTGTCGCAGGCTGTCTCTGCAAGCAAAAAAAGTCTTAGGGAAGCTTTGCAAGTCTTGGATGCGATTGTGATCGATACTTCAAAAAAGCGTATTAATAGCATAGATTTTGAAATTGCCATAGAACGAATCACTGCAGAAAAAGTTCAACTGGATGATGTGATCATCAATGAAGAAGAAAAAGAAAATGTTATCAATGCAATTGATGCGTTTTTAAACAGTAAGGAATCGAAGGATTACCGCAAAGGATTTATTCTTACTGGGCCTCCTGGAACCGGGAAAACACAACTTGTGAAAGCTTTAGCAAATGAGAAAAATTGTTATTTTATGGCTCCGAAATTATCTGACTTAAAAGGAGAATATGTTGGACAAACCAGTGGAAAAGTAAAACGTATTTTTGATGAGGCACGAGCAAACGCGCCAACAATTATGTTTATTGACGAGGCAGATACTGTTTTTCCAAGCAGAGATATTGGAGGCGGTGTAAGTGACAGCTACAATTTAGATATGGTAAATCAGTTTTTACAGGAAATAGAGGGAATGACATCAGGAGAACAGAAGATTTTCGTTATCGCTGCTACAAATAGACCCAACATTATTGACGCAGCTATACAGAGCAGACTGACAGAACGAATTCCAATTGGGCTCCCAAATGCAGAAAATAGAATTAAGATATTTAATAAGAAATTTGAAAGATATAATTTTTCACTAAACGGAAAAAAATATTTAAATGACATTCAGTCAAAGACAGTCAATATGTCAGGGAGAGATATTGAAAATTTTGTAAAAAAATTAAACGAATATATAAAAGAAACTCCATTTTCTAAAATTGAAAATCTAAAAAATGATGATGAAAGTCATAAAATATTATTGAAAGTACTTGAATCGAATGAGCGAACTTTAATAGAAGATTTACAAAAGAGTGTACCTGTGGAAGTGAAAGAGCCATCTGATATTCTAGTAGGAATTAAAGATATTATAGGATATGAACATATCAAGAACCGCATTGCACGACAGACAAACTATATAAAATGTACAGAAAGTGAAAAGACGAGGGCATGGAAATTTGGAATTAAAGTTAGCAAGGGAGTTTTGCTGTATGGCCCACCAGGCAATGCAAAAACAATGCTTGCGCAGGCAATTGCAAAGGATAATAATTTCTATTTTGTAAAAGTGTTAAGCAAGGATTTTGCTTCGGATTCCATTTCCAAGCAGTTGGATAATATACAAATTATCTTTGACCAGGTAATTCGCTTGTCTAAAATGTGTAGTAAGTATGAAGGGGTAGTGTTGTTTTTTGACGAATTTGATGCGCTTGCAAGTTGTTCTTATTTGAATCAGGTAGTGCGAGGAACACTGTTAGATTATTTGGCATCTGGAGATAATCAAACGAATACTGGTATCCGGTCTGCACAAAGCAGAATATTATTGATTGCTGCAACGAATTTTATAGAATTGCTTGATGATGCAGTTATTAGAAAAGGAAGAATTGATGAGCATCTTTTTATGGATAATCCCAGTAAAGAGGAAGGCATTCAGATGCTGAAAGAAAAATTTGAATCGGATACCAAAATTGTTGTGGAGAAGGTGGACGTGTGTGATATCTATGAGAAATTATCAGAATATATTTGTACACACAATACTCCAATAAAGGGCAATAATGAAAAGGAAGAAATACGTCCATCAGGTTCCACTATTATTAATTTGTATGACGAGTTAAAAGCAGAAGCATATTTTAGCCAAGTGAAAGAGCAAACGATAAAGGATAAACTTATCTTGACACCTGAAATTGTAGATGGATATTTTTGCAATTTAAATAAAAAATGATTTGAGGATACAAATATTGATGGGGGAGGAATTTTACCTCTATTGAGCTACCGCGAAATAGAGGTTCTTTTTTGTACCTCCTCTGTAAGATTCATGGTTGCATTTAGTGTGTGAGTTCCCGGTTCCAGATTCAATCTGACTTCTTAAATGTACTTATTCCAACAATAAAGAGTATTTGTATTGATACCAATTCTTTTGCTGTCTTGATAAAACCAACCTATTGTTCGAGCTTTACTATCTGAAATTTGAATTTCTTGTTATAACTTTTTTCTATGTTATCTTGTATCCTCTATTTTTATTTTTTTATAAATCTGTGAAGCACAAGTATTATGAAACAATATCATTTCTTAATTGTCTTCACTTAAAATAAACGTCATAGTGAATAGACTTTATTATTTTGAATAGGCAATATAATAACACTAAATATAATAAATGGTAAAATCATAGACATAACAAAACCATATCGAAACGCAAATGCAATAGGGGTAGCTAATAAAAGACTAATAAATAGCATCCATAATGGAATTGTAATTGTAAAGTGTAAATAACTTTTTTTGTAAAGTATCCATAAAGTTGTTGCAAATAATATCCAATACGCCGTTCCCATACTTAAATATCTACATGTAAATCGGTTACAATAGTAATGAGCAATTAAATATCTTAACATTTCTGGTAGAGGGCTTTTCTGAATTAATCCAAGAGTATTGTCATCGATTAGAGTAAAATAATATTGTTCTTTGTTTCTTGTTTCAATTCCCCATATTCCATATGTATTTAGTATATATGCTTCTGTATATATTTTTGGATTTTGCAAAAATAATTCAAACCATATTCTTAGAAATTGTAATTTAGTTTGATTGAGAAATTCTCTGTCAAAATGTGCATTCCATTTTAGATTATCACTACATGCTGGCGAATAACATTGCCATTGTTCTTTGGGTAAAAGGGTATAAAGGTATTCTTCTTGATTGGGGGTAAGAGGTTTTCCTTTAACTACAGCAGCCCCAATTTGCTGAATAGGTATTCCAACACTTTCTTGAAAAAGTGGTTCATTTTCTGCTGGAATTAATGTCATACATAAAAGTTTTTGACCTATAAGTATTCCTACAAACAAAAGAACAATTTTGGTTCGATAATGTTTATATATTAATGATAATATTATGCATAAGCCTATAATGATAATAAATCCATTATTACGAAAACTTATTATACCAAATGTACATAGTATTATGCGTACAATATAGTTTTTTGAATTAAATAGAGCACCTTTACTTTCAGCTAATTCATATAGATACATGACTAATGCAAATAAACAGATAGAAAATGGTGTATCTTTAATTGCAGATATCGCATAGATAGAAAATATAGGTGATAAGGCAAAATATAATGTTAAAAACAAACAAAGGCGAGAGGAAGCTCTTTTAGTATAAAATATGGATATAGCTTTTGTAAGGACATAGTCCATACAAAGCATTTGAAAGAGGGATAATAAAGCTAAACCTAAATTGGGATTACCCAAACAACAACCTATTTGATAAAAACCATATAAATATAAATTATACAAAATAGGGTGCTGATTACTTAATTTCCAAGGATTTTGTAATATATAAATTGTATCATTCATTGTAGATCCTGGATAAAATGTAAGAAAAAATAGAAGCCAAATTCCTAATATAATTAAAAATATTTTATGATTTAGATATTTTATAGAGGTATTATTGACTGAAATATATTTTAAATTCCAATTATAAAGTTTTGGAATAACTTTGTTAATTAATAAACAAGTTAAAAAATAGATAAATACAGTTAAACAAATAAAAATTATTATGTCCCACCAATAAAAGTTTCGAATGTATACTAATAAGTAATTTTCTCTTAATTCCTTGTTTCCGTTTATTTTTAGTATAAGAGAAATATTTATAGAAGTATAAATGCTAAATATCATTTTATAAAGGATAGTTCTTTTATATGATTTCAATAGAATATCACTCCTTTTCCAATAATTACATTAGGTATTTTACCACAAAGAATATAGGGTTGTTTCATGAAGAAAAAGAAATAAACGGAAGAACATAGGATTTATCAA
>CAJUAE010000026.1 GCA_910583965.1 uncultured Lachnospiraceae bacterium | reverse complement strand
CAAAGGACAGCGTTTTTCATATCTATTTGAGCCGCCAAAAGGCGGCATGGGGGATTTTTATGAAAAAGAATCTAACAATATACATTCCAGCAATTATAATAGTACTTGCTATTAAAATGTATTATCGCACAGCAGACAGTGAACAACTCCTTTGGATTTTGGCACCCACTACAGAGTGGGTGCAGATTTTAAGTGGCATTTCTTTTGAAAAGATTGCGCAGGTTGGCTATGTGAGTCATGCGTATCGTTTTATTATAGCGCCATCTTGTTCAGGTGTTCGGTTTTTGCTAATTACGTTTGTTATGATGGTCTTTACATTTATTCCTATGATAGATTCGATTAGAAAGAAAGTTTATTGGCTAGGGTTTAGTGCTATTTTCTCTTATATAGGAACCATTTTTGTCAATGGAATTAGGATTACTATTTCTATTTATTTGCCGCTTGCGTTAACAGACAGTAAGATTTTATCTGTATGGATAACAGCAGAGCAACTTCATACAGTGATTGGTACAACAGTATATTTTTCTATGCTTTTTGTTCTTTATTATCTGGCAGGAAGGTTCTGTAAACTGTTTTTTATACACATGCCAATGCAGAGGAAAAAGGATATTACATGGCACATTGGTAGCGTGCAGAAAGGAACCTTCTCTAATCAATTGGGTGTGGAAACAGTACCAAAGAGCGTTGTAGGACGGTTGCTAATACCTGTATTTTGGTATTTTGCAATGGTGCTTGGGATTCCGGCAATTGGAAGGCTGTACCGCAGTGATTGGACAGGATTTTTACAATACACAGCGCTTGTGACAGGTGTTTGTATGCTGATTATATTGTTTCTTTGGCTGGTAGGGGGGATGCGAATCCTGTTTACAAATTGGTTGTTAGGTTTTAAAAGTAGAGAAAGTGTAAAAGCAAATTTACAAGTGAAAGAGTAGGTTGAATAAATTTTAATAGTAATAAAAACTTCTGTGTGATATGATAGTAACAGTTCAGCCATACAAAATTGAAGTTACAAAATGCTGTTGAGAGTCTGTGCATATAAGACATTTTGTAGATTCGATTTTATAGGGTGACACCCAACATAAAATAAATTGTTAGATTGTACAAACCGACAATTTATAAATGGGCATAATTGAATTGTTATTTAGGATAAGGATATTGCACAGAAGTTTTTTGCGTGCAGACGCAGAGAAAAAGTGAGGTTTTTTATGAAATGGAAAAAGTTTACAATTAAGACAATTACGGATGCAGAGGATATTATAATTAGCACATTGTATGATATTGGTTTGGAAGGAGCACAGATTGAAGATAAGATTCCGCTGACACCGCTGGAAAAAGAACAGATGTTTGTTGATATTCTGCCAGATGGACCAGAGGATGATGGAATTGCATACTTAAGCTTTTTTGTTGAGGAGAATGATGCAAATCCAGTAAATACAGATGAAATCACAGCAAATATTCGCGGAGAGCTTGACGAACTTCGCAATTTTATGGATGTTGGCGAGGGAACGATTCTAGTTTCGGAGACGGAAGATATTGATTGGATTAACAATTGGAAACAGTTTTTTCATCAGTTTTATATTGATGATTTGCTTGTGATTCCGTCGTGGGAAGAAGTTGAAGCGAAAGACAAAGATAAAAAAATTCTTCATATTGACCCAGGAACAGCATTTGGAACAGGAATGCACGAGACAACACAACTTTGTATTCGTCAATTAAAAAAATATATTACATCGGAAACAGAACTTCTTGATGTGGGGACAGGAAGCGGTATTCTTGCGATTATTTCATTGATGTATGGTATTAAACATGCGGTTGGCACAGACCTTGACCCTTGTGCGGTGGAGGCTGTTCGAGAAAATATGGAAGCGAACCGTATTGCGCCAGAACGCTTTGAGATGATGATTGGAAATATTATTACAGACAAGACCGTGCAGGATAAAGTTGGCTATGAAAAGTATGATATTGTTGTCGCAAATATTTTGGCGGATGTGCTTGTACCACTCACCCCAGTAATTGTCAATCAGCTCAAACCAGGTGGTGTGTACATTACTTCTGGTATTATTGATAATAAGGAGCAGACAGTGCGTAGTGCGCTGGAAGCAGCAGGACTTGAAGTCGTTGAGATTACTTATCAAGGTGAGTGGGTGAGTGTCACAGCACGCAAATAAAATAGAATTTAGAAAATATTTTTTGAGGAGAAGGACAAATGATAGTTGAAAATGAATTTCCAATTTTAGAGTACAGTACAGAACAAAATGCGGTGATTAACCCCGGATGGAGAGGGGAACAAGAAAAAGGACCTTTTCCGCGATTATGTATTATGACATTTTTTAAGGAGGTACTTGATTCGTTTGTGGAACGGTATCATGGTGAGATTATTGGCACCTATATTTCAGAGATGAGAGCATTTCACACATATAAGCTTAACTATAAGGATAGGGAAATATGTATAGTCCAGGCGGTTGTGGGTTCTGGTTCTATTGCAATGATGACAGATTGGCTATACGGAGAAGGCGTTGAAGTGCTGTTGTGCTGCGGGGGATGTGGTGTACTGGCTGATATTCCAGCGGGGGATATTATCATTCCAATTCGCGCATTGAGAGATGAGGGAGCTTCTTATAAATATTTGCCGCCAAGTAGATATATTGAATTAAATGAGGAGCCTGTGAAAATTTTTGAACAGGTTTTAGCAGAATACAAAATACCATATCTAAAGTGTACTACATGGTCTACAGATGGTTTTTATAGAGAGACAAAAGAAATGGTAGAACATAGAATAAAACAGGGGTGTCAGGCAGTAGAAATGGAGTGTTCTGCCATGGCGGCAATCGCGAAATATCGCAATAAAGTTTTTGGACAGCTTTTGTACAGTGGAGATATTTTAGTAGGAAATGAAGAATATGATGATAGAAGCTGGAACGCGAATTTTTCCGCGCGCGAAACAATCTTTCAAGTGACACTAGAAGCGCTGTTACGGTTTTGATTTGGAACATTTAATTAAAAAATTTATGATAGGTATTAAGAATAGAGGTAAAGTTCATGTATCATTTTTTTGTGGAGCCTTCTCAGATAAATGACAAGCGTATCATTATCACAGGTGATGATGTAAATCATATTAGGAATGTAATTCGTCTCAAAGTGGGAGATGAAATCAGTGTCAGCAATGGAGTGGATGGTAGAGATTACCGATGTGGAATTGAGGAAATTACAGAGATAGAGGTAGTGTGCTGTCTTCGATTTATCAAGGAGAATGGTGTGGAGCTGCCGGCTAAAGTATATCTGTTTCAAGGGCTGCCCAAGGGAGACAAGATGGAATTTATCATTCAAAAAATGGTGGAACTTGGTGTGTATGAGATAATTCCTGTTGCCATGAAGCGCTGTGTGGTAAAGTTTGATGCAAAGAAGGCGGCTACAAAGACGTCACGGTGGCAAGGGATTGCAGAGGCGGCCGCCAAACAGAGTCGTCGTGCTATCGTGCCAAGAGTGCGCGAGGTTATGAGCTATCAGGAAGCGTTAGCGTACACAGAGCATATCGATGTCAAACTGGTTCCTTACGAGATGGAAGAAATGCTGGATAATGCATCTGGCATGGAAGGAACACGACAAATTATCGATAATTTAAAACCGGGGCAGTCGGTTGCTATTTTTATTGGTCCTGAGGGGGGTTTTGAGGAGTGTGAAATTCAAAAAGCAATAGATTGTGACATGAAACCAATCACGCTTGGCAGACGGATTCTGCGTACAGAGACAGCGGGTATGACTGTTATGGCATGGATTATGTATCAGCTTGAGCGTTAGACATACTATCGCTAAGTTTTTATTGCGCAAATATTGTCGTTCTGCTATGATGGAATATGTCATATCAGCGTGATTTTGAATCACAAAAATGGTAAAAACCGCATATTTATATAAATATGAGACTGTTTTAGACAATTAATATACGTTTGAAGGTGTGAATATGATGGAAGTTTATCTTGACAATTCGGCGACGACCAGATGCTTGCCGGAAGTCGCTGCGCTCATGACAAGAATCATGTGCGAGGAGTACGGAAACCCCTCAAGTCTGCATAAAAAAGGGGTGGAGAGCGAAAAGTACGTGCGCTATGCCAAAGAAGTCATTGCGAAATGCATGAAAGTACAGGAAAAGGAAATACTTTTTACATCCGGTGGAACAGAGTCGGACAATATTGCGTTAATTGGCGGTGCGTATGCCAATTGCAGGGCAGGACGGCATATTATAACAACGCGTATAGAGCACCCAGCAGTCTTGCAGACTTGCGCTTATCTTGAGGAGCAAGGCTTTGCCATAACATACCTTCCTGTAAATGCAAAAGGCGTCATTTCGCTTTCCGATCTTGAACGGGCGATGACCCCAAATACGATTTTGGTATCCATTATGCATACCAACAATGAGGTTGGAGCTGTACAGCCGATTGAGCAGGCAGGAGAGTTAATAAAGCGCATGAATCCCAATACTCTGTTTCATGTGGATGCTGTACAAGGGTTTGGGAAGTATAGAATTTATCCGAAACGTATGCATGTTGACCTGCTGTCTGCCAGTGCTCACAAGATACATGGGCCAAAAGGTGTTGGATTTTTGTACATCAATGAGAGGGCAAAAGTGCGTCCAATTATTTTTGGTGGGGGACAACAGAAAGGAATGCGTTCTGGTACAGAGAATGTTCCAGGTATTGCAGGAATGGCAAGGGCAATTGAGGAGATTTTTTCTGATTTTGACGAAAAGATAGAGTACTTGTATAGTCTTAAACAACGTTTTGTGAAAGGCGTGAGTGCTTTGGATGGCATTCGGCTCAACGGTCCTGTTGGGCGTGACGGCGCACCACATGTAGTGAGTGTCTCCATACAAGGAGTACGCAGTGAAGTGATGTTACATGCGCTGGAGGACAGGGGAATTTATGTATCTGCAGGCAGTGCATGTTCATCAAATAAGCCATCTACATCTGCGACGCTAAAGGCAATTGGCGTTGAGAAGCAATATCTTGATGCGACATTACGTTTTAGTTTCAGTTTATATACAACAGAATCAGAGATTGATTATACCGTGAAGTGTTTAGGTGAGTTGCTGCCAATGCTTAGAAGATACACTCGTAAATAGTAAAAGAAGAACTTTTCATACAAGAGAATGCCCAGGAGAGGGCATTCTCTGTACAGCGACATCATGGAGGAAAGTGAAAGTATGTACAAATCATTTTTAATAAAGTACGCAGAGATTGGCGTAAAAGGAAAGAATCGATATTTATTTGAAGATAGATTATGTGAGCAAATTCGCTATGCACTGACACGTTGTGAGGGTACATTTGAAGTTACAAAGTCACAGGGAAGGATTTACGTCAATGCGCTTTCGGCATTTGACTATGAGGAGACGATAGAACAATTAAAGACAGTTTTTGGCATTACGGGAATCTGTCCAGTAGTTTATGTGTTAGATGAAGGATTTGAGAAACTCTGCACAGATGTGATTGACTATATTGATAAAGAGTATCCCAACAAGAAGTTTACCTTTAAAGTTGAGGCGCGCAGAGCGCGAAAAGATTACCCAAAAAATTCTATGGAAATTAACTGTGGTATTGGGGAAGCGTTACTCAATGCCTTTCCAGAGATACGTGTTGACGTGCATAAGCCAGATGTGTTGCTGCGCATTGAGATACGCGAAAAAATTAATATTTACTCGACAGTCATTCCAGGCCCCGGCGGACTACCTATTGGGACCAATGGAAAAGGTATGTTACTTTTGTCGGGAGGTATCGACTCACCGGTTGCAGGTTATATGATTGCAAAGCGTGGTGTAAAAATCGATGCTGTCTATTTTAATGCGCCGCCCTACACAAGCGAGCGCGCGACGCAGAAAGTAATAGACCTTGCACGAATTGTTTCCAAATACAGTGGTCCAATACAGTTACACATTATAAATTTTACAGAGATTCAGTTGTATATCTACGACCAGTGTCCACATGATGAACTTACAATTATTATGCGTCGTTATATGATGCGGATTGCGGAGGAGATTGCAAAAAAGAGTAGCTGTCTGGGACTTATTACGGGTGAGAGCATTGGACAGGTAGCCTCTCAGACAATGCAGTCACTAATGGCGACAAATGATGTGTGTACAATGCCAGTTTACAGACCATTGATTGGTTTTGATAAGCAGGAGATTATAGAAATTTCAGAGAAGATTGATACATACGAGACATCGATTCAACCTTATGAGGATTGTTGTACAATTTTTGTGGCAAAACACCCTGTTACCAAACCCAATCTCAATGTGATACGCATTCATGAGAAAAATCTTGACGAGAAGATAGACGAGCTGGTAAAGACCGCGCTAGAAACAGAGGAAGTGATAGAGATAGCAACCAAGTAGGGAAGTTTACTTCTCCCTATTCGCTGCGCCAGACACGGGCAGCTTTCGTTACATCGTTCATCTTCGTGTTCATGTGCATAAACAAAAACCGAGTGTATAAGAATACACTCGGTAAATGCTCAAATTGGACAAGATACAATTATGTATCCACAAGAGACTATACTAAGTATGGTTTCAATACTTCCATAATCTCGTCTGCGCCACCCTCTGCATGGATATTCAAATCAATAGGCTTAGAAAGGTCTAAGCTGAAGATACCCATGATAGACTTTGCATCAATAACGTATCTGCCTGAAACAAGGTCAAAATCATAATCGAACTTTGTGATATCGTTAACGAAAGACTTTACCTTATCAATAGAGTTTAAAGAAATCTGAACTGTTTTCATTCTGATTACCTCCTTTTATTATCCTTTCCTTTTAATAATAAAGGGAAACAGTGGAAAAGTCAACTACAGATAAAAAACAGTTGTCATGAAAATTGACGAAAATAAACTAAAAATATGTACAAATTGACATTAATGCTAAAATTTATTTATATTGAAGAATAATATGATGTTGGGGTCAAAAGGTATTTTGCCCCCTATGATACCACGGATTGCTCCGCATTTCATGCTCCCGCAATCCTAAAACACCTCAAATTCGCTCATTTTTCTGTGAAAAATGGCTACTTTTCGGTGTTTTTGCGGGTCCCAAGTTCAAAAATCCTCTTGCAAGCAAGCTTGCATTGGATTTCTTGACCTTTTGACCCTGGTATCATAATATTTGTGTAATATGATTTTCCTATAAAAGAGTTCATTAGTAAAAGGAAAATCAATAGAAGATATATGTATTAAAAAATATTATTAGGGATATAACTTTAGAAAGGACAAGCATAAAAATGAAAACAGTAGCATATCACAATCTAGGTTGTAAAGTAAATGCCTATGAGATGGATGCCATGATTGAGTCATTGCGACAGCATGGATATCAGATTGTACCGTTTGAGGAAAAGGCAGACATTTATATTATAAATACTTGTACAGTCACAAATATTGCAGACAGAAAAAGCAGACAGATGTTGCACAGGGCAAAGAAGGCCAATCCTAAAGGAATTGTCGTGGCGGTTGGCTGCTATGTTCAAGCTGATACACAGGCTGTGGAAGCAGACAACGCTGTAGATCTTTTAATTGGAAATAATAGAAAAAAAGATTTGGTTGAAATTCTTGAAAATTATATGGATGGTGTGATGCAGGAGAGTGTAATTGACATTCACCATACATCAGAGTACGAGCAGATGCAGATAACATCGACCGCGGAGCACACACGAGCTTATATCAAAATACAGGATGGGTGCAATCAATTTTGTACATACTGCATGATACCATATGCGCGCGGACGTGTACGTTGTCGAGAAAAAAAGTCTGTTCTTGAGGAAATTAAAGGACTTGTAGCAGCAGGATACAAAGAGTTTGTGCTGACAGGAATCCATATTAGTTCTTATGGTATGGAGGAGTTGCTGTTCTTAATACAGGAAATTGATATGATAGAGGGCGTGGAACGAATTCGTCTTGGCTCACTTGAACCACGCATTATCACAGAGGATTTTACAAAAGAATTGTCTGCACTTACACATCTTTGTCCTCACTTCCATTTGTCGCTTCAGAGTGGTTGTGACAGTGTACTAAAGCGTATGAATCGCCATTACACAACAGAGGAATATTTGAAAGGAGTTTGGTTGTTGCGCAAGTATTTTGACAATCCAGCAATCACAACAGATGTGATTGTTGGATTTCCGGGAGAGACAGAACTAGAGTTTGATATTACTAGAAAGTTTGTGGAGGTCGTTGAATTTTATGAGATGCATATTTTTAAGTATTCTAAGAGGCGAGGTACAAAAGCAGCAATGATGCCAGAACAGGTGTCAGAGGAAATCAAGATACACAGGAGCAATGTATTGCAAGCGATTGAACAGCAACACTCAAAAGCATTTCGCGCTTCTTATATAGGAAAAAACAAACAGGTGTTATTGGAAGAAAAAAGGGTCCTCGCGGGAAAAGAATATTGGATTGGACACACAAAAGAGTATGTGAAAGTGGCTTGTGAGGCGCAAGATAAAATGCTGGAAAATCAATTGATTACAGGAAAAATTAAAGGATTTTTCCAAGATGATATTTTATTGATGTAAAGGTTAGGATATTTTTTATTTTGGCTAACTCTTGAATTTTGGACAGAATTAAGTTATGATAAATACAACAGTGCAAAAAATACGGAAGCTCATCGATTGGAAGGAGCATAGAGAATGGAAGATTTAACACGTACACAATTTATACAGTTAATGCCGGAGGATCTCGGGGAGACTGCCTCGGTCAAGGATGTGATAGCTTCTGTCTATGCTGCTCTTACAGAGAAGGGGTACAATCCAGTAAATCAGATTGTTGGTTATATCATGTCAGGAGATCCGACCTATATCACAAGCCATAAGGGTGCGAGAGCAATGATTATGAAAGTGGAGCGGGACGAGCTTGTAGAGGAGATGCTTCGGTCCTATATCCAAAATGCAGGTTGGAACAAAATAGGACGGTTTTAAAATTGATTGACCAGTATGGAGAGATACATGAGAAAAATGGGTTTAGATTTCGGGTCTAAAACAGTGGGGGTAGCGGTGAGCGATCCACTGCTGATTACAGCGCAGGGAATTGAGATTGTACGCAGAAAGTCTGAGAGCAAGCTTCGTCAGACTCTGGCAAGGATTGAGGAATTAATTATAGAGTACGAGGTAGATGAAATCGTGCTGGGCTACCCTAAAAATATGAATGACACAGAGGGAGAACGAGTGGAAAAGACACTTGCCTTCAAGGAAATGCTGGAGAGAAGGACAGGCCTTGATGTACAACTGTGGGATGAGCGTTTGACCACAGTCGCAGCGGATAAAGCGATGATAGAAGCCGGTATAAGACGTGAGGAGCGGAAAAAGCACGTTGATAGGATAGCGGCAGTTTTTATTTTACAAGGATATTTAGACTATATGAAAAATAAGGAAAGGTTTGGACAATAAGAATGGAGAAAATTGCCTTTAAGCTGGATGAGGAAGATGTTACAGTGGATTTTTATGTGCTGGAACAAACAACCATTAGCGGGGTGAATTATATTCTGGTGACAGATGCAGAAGATGGGGATGATGGCGAAGCATATATTTTGAAGGCTTCCCCCGAAGCAGACGGCGATGAGCAGGTTTATTGTATGGTGGAAAACGAAGAAGAACTTGCGGCTGTGGCGGGTGTTTTTGAAAATATGTTGGAAGACATCGACCTGATCGAATAAAAAATTATAGGAGGTTTATTTTGAAACAGAACAAACAACAAAATACGGCAAAGCTAAAGATTATACCTTTGGGAGGTCTTGAGCAGATTGGAATGAACATTACTGCCTTTGAATATGAAGACAGTATTGTTGTGGTGGACTGCGGTCTGAGCTTTCCGGCAGATGACATGCTGGGGGTAGATCTCGTGATACCAGATGTCACTTATCTGAGAAATAATCAGGATAAGGTGAAGGGATTCGTGATTACACACGGGCACGAAGATCATATCGGCGCATTGCCATATGTGTTAAAAGATCTCAATGTGCCGGTATATGCCACAAAGTTGACAATGGGTATCATAGAGAATAAATTGACAGAACACAACCTGATTCATAATGTGCGCAGAAAAGTAGTTAAATTCGGGCAGAATATCAATCTTGGCTGCTTCAGGATTGAATTTATTAAAACAAATCACAGTATTGTAGATGCGGCTGCGTTGGCAATTTATTCGCCTGCAGGAATTGTGGTACACACAGGTGATTTTAAGGTGGACTACACGCCTGTGTATGGTGATGCAATAGATTTGCAGCGTTTTGCAGAACTTGGCAAAAAAGGCGTGCTGGCATTGATGTGCGATAGTACCAACGCGGAGCGGCAGGGATTTACGCCTTCTGAGAAAAAACTGGGCCCGGTTTTTGATATGCTTTTTGAGGAACATAAAAAGACTAGAATTATCATTGCGACCTTTGCGTCCAATGTAGACCGTGTACAACAGATTATTAATACAGCAGACAAATTTGGCAGAAAAGTGGTGGTTGAGGGCAGGAGTATGGTTAACATTATAGAGACTGCCTCCAATCTCAACCGCATTAGTATTCCAGAAAACACTGTGATTGATATTGAACGTTTGAAAAATTATCCAAAGGATAAGACAGTCATAATTACAACAGGAAGTCAAGGAGAAAGCATGGCAGCACTTAGTCGTATGGCAAGTGGTATGCACAAAAAGATTTCGATTGGAAAGGGTGATACAGTTATCTTTTCCTCCAATCCAATTCCTGGCAATGAGAAAGCAGTCACAAAGGTTATCAACGAATTATTTAAAAAGGGTGCAGACGTAATTTTTCAAGATACACATGTTTCTGGACATGCCTGTCAGGAGGAAATCAAACTAATTTACACACTCACAAAACCCCAATATGCAATTCCAATCCATGGAGAGTATAAGCATTTAAAAGCGCAGGCAAAAATTGCAATGGATTTAGGCATCAACAAGGATGATGTCTTTATTTTGCAGTCCGGTGATGTGCTGTCATTAGATGATAACAGTGCAAGCATCACTGGAAAGGTTCCAGTTGGTGCAGTGCTTGTGGACGGGCTTGGTGTTGGTGATGTAGGCAATGTGGTGCTCAGGGACCGGCAACATCTCGCGGAGGATGGCATTTTGATTGTAGTATTGTCTTTGGATAGTACTTCAGGGGAATTACTTGCAGGACCAGATATCGTCTCAAGAGGATTTGTGTATGTTAAGGAGTCAGATGAACTTCTTGACGAGGCACGAAAACTGATTGAGAAAGGGGTGCTTGGCTGTCTCAAGAAAAATATTACAGACTGGGGCAAGATTAAAGGCACAATCAAGGATACGCTGGGTGAGTTTGTATGGAAAAAGACAAAGAGACGCCCTATGATACTTCCTATTATTATGGAGGTATAGAATAGCTTTGGAGACAGGGAGGAAAGGGTATGGATGTAAAACAGTTATTGGGAGCGGTTTCTGCGACAATTATTAAGATTGTAGTGGCAGTGATAATTATTGTCTCAGTATTCCGGCTTGCAGTGTACGCATATGATTTCGGATATCAGGTATTTGCGGACATGCCTGTAAGTGAAGGAGAAGGCAGGATAGTTAGTGTGGAGATATCTGAGGGACTGGAAAACAGGGAGCTTGCCAAGATGCTTGAGCAAAAGGGGCTGGTCAATGATGCGAACGTGTTCTACATTTATGATCTGCTCTCTGATTATAGGGAAAAAAAATTGAAACCGGGTACTTATGAGTTGAGTACAGCGATGAATGCTGAAGAAATACTTGCAATACTATGCGACGAGGGAGAGGAGCAAAAAGAGAAGTGAATCGAGTAGGGGAATAGTTCCCCTACTCGATTCACTTCTCTGTAAAGAACAATGATAGATGAGAGAATGTTGACGTTTATACACTCGTTTGACAGCGAGAAACCGGCGTATCTTGAGGCATTGGAACGTTATGCGAGAGAGACGAATGTACCGATTATCAGACCACAAATGCAAAGTCTTTTGAAGTTGTTAGTCACATGGGGACGTCCCATGAAAATCTTGGAAGTTGGAACCGCTATAGGGTTTTCGGCACTTTTGATGAGTGAATGTGCACCTGTAGGATGTCATATTACAACAATCGAAAAATATGAAAAACGAATCCTAATCGCCAAGGAAAATTTTGAGAAAGCAGGAAAATCGGATTGTATTACGCTTCTTGAGGGGGATGCTACTGAAATCTTAGCATCCCTCAAAGAAGATGGTGCTTTTGATTTGATTTTTATGGATGCCGCAAAAGGACAATACATTCATTTTTTGCCCGATATTCGGCGATTGTTATCACCCACAGGACTGTTGGTGTCGGACAATATTTTACAAGATGGGGAGCTGATAGAATCCAAATATGCAGTGATCCGTAGAAATCGTACAATTCATAACAGAATGCGCGCCTATTTGTATGAGTTGACGCACTGTGAAGAACTCGAGACAACAATATTGCCGATTGCAGATGGAGTGACGCTCTCTGCAAAAAGGGCTGTAAAAAGTGAATCGTGTGAAAAATAGTTCTAAGGCAGCAAAAAACACTGCCTAAGAACGATTAAATTTCACACGATTACTATTTGAGCTGCTAAAAGGCAGCATGCATGGGATTAATATGGGAGATAAAAGTATGAATAAGAGAAAAGCAGGAAAACCAGAGCTTTTAGTGCCAGCAAGCAGTCTGGAAGTGTTAAAGACAGCGGTTATATTTGGGGCAGACGCTGTGTATATTGGTGGGGAGGCATTTGGACTGCGCGCAAAAGCAAAGAATTTTTCTAGCGAGGAGATGGCAGAGGGAATCCACTTTGCACATGAACACAATGTAAAAGTGTATGTGACAGCAAATATCCTTGCACATAATGATGATTTGGAAGGTGCAGAGCGTTATTTTGCTGAATTAAAAGAGATGAAGCCAGATGCATTGATCATTTCAGACCCAGGAATGTTTTTGATGGCACAGGAAATTTGCCCAGAAATAGAAATTCATATTTCCACACAGGCAAATAATACAAATTATAAAACATATCAGTTTTGGTGGCAGCAGGGCGCAAAGCGCGTTGTATCGGCGCGGGAACTTTCATTGGCAGAAATCAAACAGATTCGGGAGCATATTCCAAAGGAGATGGAGATAGAGAGTTTTATTCATGGGGCAATGTGTATTTCCTATTCTGGAAGATGTCTTCTATCCAATTATTTTACAGGAAGGGATGCAAATCAAGGAGCATGTACACACCCATGCCGCTGGAAATATGCGGTGGTTGAGGAAAAGCGCCCCGGAGAGTATCTTCCTGTCTATGAGAATGAGCGCGGAACTTATATTTTTAATTCTAAAGATTTATGTATGATTGAATATATTCCAGCGTTAGTAGATGCAGGAATAGACAGCCTCAAAATAGAAGGGCGTATGAAAACAGCACTTTATGTGGCCTGTGTGGCACGCACTTATCGAAAAGCAATTAATGATTTTTTTGTGTCGGAAGAATTATATCGCGAAAATATGGATTGGTACAGAACTGAGATAGCAAAGTGCACTTATCGCCAGTTTACAACGGGTTTTTATTTTGGCAAGCCAGATGAACACACGCAGATTTATGACAGTAATACCTATGTCAATGAGTATGTTTATCTAGGCATTGTGGAGTCAATAGATGAACGCGGATATGCAAGATTTGAACAGAAGAATAAATTCTGTGTAGGGGATACAATTGAGATTATGAAACCAGATGGGCGTAATATCCATACAAAAGTGCTTGCTATGTGTAGTGAAGATGGAGAAGCAGTGGAAAGCTGCCCGCATTCGCGGCAGAAATTGTATGTGTCACTTGCAGACAGACCAGAAATATATGATTTGATGCGTGTTGAGGCTGTGAGAGATAGATAAAGGGATTGATTTTTGCCGCCTTTTGTTTTCATAAATTTCTGAGTAATTTGAATAAGATCTTGCATTTTCAGGAGCAGGATTTTAGATGATAAAAAGTGTGCATATGTATGTGTGCAAAAATCAAACATGATATATAACAAGAATTTTTATGATAATTTTTGAAATAAATTAATATGTTTTTGAAACAATAGCGTACAAGGAAGATGTCTTTCTTGTGCGTTATTTTTTATACGCAGACCCGTGCAGAGGAAATAAGCCGCTAAGGCGGCGCACGGGTCGCGCGGCGAGTAAGGGAAAGATAAACTTTCCCTACTTGATTGCACAGATTCGTCTAAAAGAAATAAGCTATTAAGACAATGTACAAACAAATATTCGACACATTTTCCAAAACAAAATTTTCTTCCAAATTGTTGAAATAAAAGTTGACAAACCCATAGATTACTGTTGATATAAAAGCACAAACTTTTGAAACAACAGTAAAATCAAAAATTACACTTTTAAATCAAAAGTATCGGTTGAAGAAGTTGTAAAAGATGATACAATGAAAGGAGGAACGCAATATGATTCTGAGAAATAAAAAGACATAGGTTTTAGGAGGTAGTAATATGGATGCAATGGAGCAGCGCAGGAACATGATTGTAGAGTTGGTGAATCAAAGTGGAAACATTAGTTTTACGCAATTAAAGAAGAAGATTCCCCAGATATCGGAAATGACACTGCGCACAGACTTAAAGGCTCTTGATGAGGCGAAACGAATTGTACGAGTGCATGGTGGCGCAAAGTCCGTGGATGTTGTCATTGGAACAGATGATATGTTGAGCAGGCGGCAAGTGCGCAATATCGAAGCGAAGCAGTTGATTACACAGAAGGCACTGGATTTTTTGCGGAAGGATACAACGATTTTTCTGGATTCAGGCAGCACAACAACAATGCTTGCTGCCAGTATTCTTGACCAATCTAGTTTGATTTACACCAACTCCTTGACATGTGCGATGGAACTTGGCAGATTGACAAAGCCGACAATACATGTGCTTGGCGGTAAGATGAATCAATACAGTATGAGTGTGTGCGGGATACATACCATTCAAGAAGTACAGCGGATTAATTTTGATCAGGTGTTCATGGGGGTTACTAGCTATTGTGACCAGACGGGATTCAATTGTGGTGTAGACGAGGAAGCTGTACTGAAAAAAACTGTTATGGGTCAGGCGGAACAAGTGATTCTGCTGATGGATTCATCCAAGATAGGTGTAAAGAATACATATTCTTTCTGTGAATTAAATGATGTAGACATCATTATCTCAGATGACAATCTTCCAGAGGAATTTCTTGAGGAGTGCAAGAGATATGGAGTGCAAGTTGTCTAAGCCAAATTAAGAGACGAACCCAGTAGCGTTAAATAAGGATTAGCAGCAAAGGCTGCTTTCAAAAAAGTGCTAAGTTTCACGCTTGATTTATATGCCCGCTTTGGCGGGTAGATGGGAGTTAGCGTGAAATCAAAGATTTCACCATCCTGATTTGTACGCCTGCTGAAGCAGGCAGATGAGAGTTAGTATGAAAAATGGTGTTCAACGTTTTGGCAAATTTCTCTCGGCAATGATTATGCCGAATATTGGTGCACTGATTGCGTTTGGTTTTCTCGCAGCATTTTTTAACGGCAGCGGATGGATTCCTCACGAGGGATTTGCAACAATCTTTTCAGCGATTTTAGTTTATCTCATTCCAATTCTAATCGCCTCGACAGGTGGTAAGCTAATTGGAGGAGAAAGAGGCAGCATTATTGGTGCAATTGCGGTTGTCGGTGCAATTATGAGTGATCCGAACACGACTATGTTAATGGCGGCAATGATTATAGGACCACTGTCTGGTTTCTGTATTAAAAAATTTGACAACGCTATAGAAGGGCATATGCCGGCTGGTTTTGAGATGCTAATCAATAATTTTTCTGTTGGCATTATTGGTATGATTCTCGCCATGATGAGCTATCTTGTTATTGGTCCGCTTATGAATCTACTTTTAGCAGTATTGACAGCGGGAGTTAATGTCTTGGTAGAACATAGTATGTTACCATTGATTGCAGTGTTTATTGAACCAGCAAAGGTACTATTTCTAAACAACGCGATCAACCATGGCATTTTCACACCAATTGCTACGGCACAAGCAGCGGAGACGGGCAAATCCATCATGTATATGTTGGAGGCAAACCCGGGACCCGGACTCGGTGTACTGTTGGCGTATATGTTCTTTTGTGAGGACAAAAAGACAAAGCAATCAGCGCCAGGAGCAGTTATTATCCACTTGCTGGGTGGTATTCATGAGATTTATTTTCCTTATATATTGATGAATCCATTAGTGATTGTTGCGCCGGTTGTCGGCAATATTGTAGCAATCTTTTGGTATAACATGACTGGTGCTGGGTTGGTTGGACCGGCATCTCCGGGATCGCTTATTGCATATCTAATGATGGCATCAAGGGACAGTATGGTTTCTGTCATCGTGGGTATTGTGATTGCGACAGTAGTATCATTTGGCATTGCATCTGTAATCATTCGTATGTCTAAGGGAAAGAGTCTTGCGGAAGCACAGGCAGAAATGGCGGATAGAAAAGCAGAGGCAAAAGGGATTTCTGACAAGGAACTTAAAAAAACAGAAAATGTCAAGAAGGTTGTATTTGCATGTGATGCTGGAATGGGATCGTCTGCGATGGGGGCGACAAAGTTTCGGAATCGAATTAAGACACAGCGTCCAGATTTGACGGTGATTAATACATCTGTGGATAATATTCCAGCAGATTGTGATATTGCGGTGGTTCAGATTACATTAGTAGAACGTGCAAGAAAATCTGTTCCACAGGCGCAAATTGTGACTTTGCAAAACTTTTTGGCTGATCCGGCACTTGATTTATTGTATGAACAACTAACACAAGAACAAGAGCAAATAATAGTGGCACAAGAGGAAAGCGTCACAGAACAAGTACAAATACAGATAGCACAGCAGATAGAAACTACAGAAAAACAAATTTTAGTAAAAGACGGTGTGCAATTAAATCTTGCGCCTGTCTCAAAGGAACAGGCGATACAGGCAGCAGGAGAACTTTTAGCAAAATTAGGATATGTTGACAAAACTTATGTCGATGCGATGCAAGAGCGCGAAAAGTTGGTATCTACCTATATGGGTATGGGGGTGGCGATTCCGCATGGCACTTCGCAGGCAAAGGACACCGTGAAAAAAACTGGGATTGTTTTGATGCAGTATCCAGAGGGTGTTGACTTTGGCGACGAGAAGGCACAGTTGGTATTTGGCATTGCAGGTATTGGAGATGAACATTTGGATTTATTAAGTAAAATCTGTGAGATGCTGGAAGACGAGGAAATTTTGGAGACGTTAAAGACAACAAATAATATAGAATGGATATTAGAGCGTTTAAATTAAAGATTGTTACAAATAATTTGATGATTTATAACAGTCTGTTAGAAGGAGGAAAGAATAAAATGAAGGTAAAAGGCGTTAGATTGCATGGGGCACATGATATCCGGTTAGAGGAGTTTGAACTTCCAGAAATTCAGGAGGATGAGATACTGGTGAAAGTTGTGAGCGACAGTATTTGCATGTCAACATGGAAGATGGTGCAGGCAGGCAAAGATCACAAACGTGTACCAGAGAATGTGGCAGAGCATCCAGTTATTATCGGGCATGAGTTTACAGGCGATATTGTCAAGGTTGGCAGCAAATGGAAAAATCAGTTTCATGAAGGGAAAAAATTTGCACAACAGCCCGCAATTCCGGGACAAATGGAATCTCCGGGATATTCCTATGAATTTTTTGGCGGAGCGGCAACATATTGTATTTTCCCCAATGATGTGATTGAGAAGGGGTGTATCTGGGAGTATGACGGAGACAGTTACTTTGAGGCGTCGCTCGGTGAGCCAATGAGTTGTTGTATTGGTGGATACCACAGTAATTATCATACAGAACACCTTTCTTATGAACACAAGATGGGAACACTTGCCGGTGGTAATATCCTGATTCTTGGTGGATGTGGACCAATGGGGCTAGGTGCTATCAGCTATGGTCTTGCATTTGAAAACAAGCCCAAAAGAATTGTTGTAACCGATATCAATGATGTTAAGATTGCGCGTGCAAAAGAAGTGATTTCAGAGGCGGAAGCAAAGGAGAAAGGGGTCGAGCTGCACTATATCAACACCGCAGGAATGGAGGACCCTATTGCAGAACTACGCGCCATTACAGAGGGTGTGGGATACAGTGATGTCTTTGTGTATGCACCTGTGAAAAGTATCGCAGAAATGGGCGATAAGCTCCTTGCCGTGGACGGCTGTTTAAACTTTTTTGCAGGGCCTACGGACACACAGTTTTCTGCAAATATGAATCTCTATAATTGTCACTATGCGCGAACAAAAATAATGGGATCCACAGGTGGAAACACAGACGATATGAAAGAGGCTATTGAAAAGTCAGCAACGGGAGAAATTAATTCCGCAGTGATGGTAACACATGTTGGCGGTATTGACTCTATTGTTGACACTACAAATAATTTGCCTGATATACCAGGGGGCAAGAAACTTGCTTATATCCAGTTTAATATGCCTATGACAGCAATTGAGGATTTTGGCAAACTAGGAGAAAAAGACCCGTTTTTTAAGGAATTAGATGCGTGCTGCAAGCGCAATAAAGGACTTTGGTCAAAAGAGGCAGAGGATATGCTGTTTGAACATTTTGGAGGGATACAGGCATGATATATACAGTGACATTTAATCCATCTCTGGATTATATTGTATCCATGGATCGTTTTGCGTTGGGCAAAACCAACCGTACCACTAGCGAACAGATATTTCCTGGTGGTAAGGGAATCAATGTTTCTATTGTTCTAAACAATTTAGGGATTGAAAATACAGCACTTGGTTTTACAGCGGGTTTTACAGGGGATCAGATAGAGAGCGAAGTGCGTAAAATGGGGTTGCTTACAGATTTTATTTCTTTAGATAAAGGGCTCTCCCGCATTAATGTCAAATTGAAGGACTATGACGGAACAGAGATAAACGGTATGGGACCAGATATTGAACAAATTTATGTGAATGCGTTGTATGAAAAGCTAGATAGGCTTGTAGCAGATGATATTTTGGTATTGGCGGGCAGTATTCCAAATAGTTTGCCAGATTCTATCTACAGCGATATTCTTGCACGACTTCAGAAAAAAGGAGTTCTGTTTGTGGTGGATGCGACTAAGGATTTGCTTTTAAATGTCTTGCAATATCAGCCATTTTTAATCAAACCTAACAATCATGAGTTGGGCGAAATCTTTCAGGTGACACTCAATACAAGGGAGGAAGTTGTTCCCTATGCGAAAAAACTTCAGGAAAAAGGTGCCCACAATGTACTTGTGTCTATGGCAGGACAAGGAGCGGTCCTTGTAGACGCGCTGGGTGCAGTGCACATGCTCGCAGCGCCAAAAGGAAAGCTTGTCAATGCAGTGGGTGCAGGAGATTCCATGGTTGCGGGATTTCTGGCAGGTTGGACGAAGAAAAAAGAGTATGCGTATGCATTTCGTATGGGAATCTCTGCTGGCAGTGCAAGTGCTTTTTCTGAGTTGCTGGCAACAAGACAGGAAATAGAACAAATATTTGGAATACTAAAAAATTAATAGAGAATGTAAGATAAGAATCTTGGAATAAAGAACTTTAGAATAAAAGATTTAAAGTAAGAGATTTAAAATAAATTAGATTAAGAAAGGAATTGCTATGAAAGAATTTACATATGTTATTACAGATAAAGAAGGCATTCATGCGCGTCCAGCAGGTGAGCTGGTTAAACTGGCAAAGAGTTATGCGTCTTCTGTATCTGTTATAAAAGAAGGAAAGAAAGCAGACGCAAAGAAAGTTTTTGGATTAATGGGGCTTGGCGTAAAACAGGGCATGGAAATCACTGTGCAGGTGGAAGGCGAGGACGAGGAGACGGCAGCAGCGGCTTTGGAAACATTCTTAAAGGATAATCTATAGGAGAAATATATGACAGAGGAATTTTTAGGAAAAAAGTTTTCAGGCAAGACAGTGTACAATGGCATTACAATGGGTAAAGTGTTGGTTTTGCGCAAGGATCAGGAACAGATTAGAAGAACAAAAGTTGAAAATCCAGAACAGGAGATTAAACGGGTTCAGGACGCTGTTGATACGTCAAAGCAGCAGCTTGCTATGCTCTATGACAAGGCTGTAAAAGAGGTTGGTGCATCCAGCGCTGCCATATTCGAGGTACATCAAATGATGCTTGAAGATGAAGATTATCTGGATGCTGTCTATCATGTAATACGAACGGAAATGGTGAACGCAGAGTATGCAGTGGCAGTTACAGGGGATAATTTTGCTGGGATGTTCGTTGGAATGGATGATGAATATATGCAGGCGCGCGCGGCAGATATCAAGGATATCTCTGCACGTCTGGTACAAAATCTATCAGGGCAAGGCGGTGTGGACTTTTCTGCAATGGAACCATCTATTATTGTGGCAGAAGATCTAAGTCCTAGCGAGACAGTACAGATGGATAAAAAGAAAATATTGGCATTTGTGACAGTACATGGCTCTACAAATTCGCACACGGCCATTCTTGCCCGCATGATGAATATTCCAGCATTGATTGGTGTACCAATGGATTTAAGCGAAATTCAAACAGGAATGACTGCGGTTGTGGATGGAGCCGCAGGTGAGGTTATCTTCGATCCGACGGAATATCAATGTAGTGAGGCGGCGAGAAAAATCGCGTGCGAGCGGGAAAAGTTGCGCCTTCTGCAAGAACTGAAAGGAAAGAAAAATGAGACGAGCGATGGCAGAACAATCAATATCTATGCCAATATCGGCAGTGTCAGTGATGTCGGGTATGTATTGGAGAATGACGCCGGTGGAATTGGACTTTTCCGCAGCGAGTTTCTGTATCTGGGACGTGATAATTTTCCGTCAGAGGAGGAGCAGTTTCAGGCATATAAACAAGTTGTACAGACAATGGGACAGAAGAAAGTTATTATCAGAACACTTGATATTGGTGCGGATAAACAAGCAGATTATTTTGCGCTTGGCAAGGAGGACAATCCAGCACTTGGATACAGGGCTATTCGCATCTGTCTAAAACAACCTGAAATTTTTAAGACACAGTTGCGTGCACTTTTGCGTGCAGCAGCTTACGGTAATCTTTCTATTATGTATCCAATGATTATCTCTATCGAGGAAGTAAAACGGATTTATGCCATTGTGGATGAAGTGGAAGATGAGTTAAAACAGGCGCAGATTCCATATCGTATACCAGAGCAGGGGATTATGATTGAGACTCCAGCAGCAGTGATGCTCAGTGATCAACTTGCTGAGTTGGTGGACTTCTTCAGTATCGGCACAAATGACCTGACGCAATATACACTTGCAATTGACCGACAGAATCAGAGATTGGAAGACTTCTATAATCCGCATCATGAAGCGATTCTGCGCATGATACAAATAGTGGTAGACAATGCGCACAAGTGCGGAAAATGGGTAGGAATTTGCGGTGAGCTTGGCGCGGATACACAACTTACAGAAATGTTTGTAAATATGGGGGTAGACGAGCTGTCTGTCGCGCCACCCATGGTATTAAAAGTACGAGAAAAGGTACGAGCAATATAATAATTATATACGAAATTAAAGCTTTCACCATCTTGATTTGAGTCGCTGCCAAGCGGCGGCATGGAAATTAGTATAAAATAACAAAAGACAAGCTTTCTTGAAAAAATCAACTATGCAAAATGTGAAAAATAGAGATTTTTTCAAGAAAGTCTTGATTTTTCAATGAAGATATATTATTGTATAAAAAGTAAAAGGAATCATGCATTAAGATTTATATTATGATATCGCGAACAAAGGTGTTCCAAAAAAGAAGTATCTCTTTTTTTGGAACTTTTTTACTTATATGGGGAAAACTGGTGGGAATGATATCATAAGGCATAGAAAGCGAGGAAATCAATATGAGCGAGGCATTAAACGTGGAAAAAATTTTTGGTGAGAAAGTCTTTACTGTCGAGAAAATGAGAGAGAGACTTACTAGAAAAGTCTTTTTGGAAGTAAAGCGCGTTATAGATTATGGCGGAGAACTTTCCATGACAACAGCGGAGGTTGTGGCGAAAGCAATGAAGGACTGGGCGGTGGAAAATGGCGCAACGCACTATACGCATTGGTTTCAGCCACTCACAGGCATCACGGCGGAAAAACATGATTCGTTTGTGTCACACCCTGATACAGAGGGCAGGATGTTAATGGAATTTTCTGGGAAAGAGCTGATCAAGGGTGAACCAGATGCTTCCTCATTTCCGTCGGGTGGACTTCGCGCAACATTTGAGGCGAGAGGATACACGGCGTGGGATATCACTTCCCCGGCGTTTTTGAAGGAGTCTGGTTGTGGTGTAATTCTCTGCATTCCGACAGCATTTTGTTCTTATACAGGGGAAGCACTCGACAAGAAAACACCACTTTTGCGTTCTATGGAGGCGTTGAGTGAACAGGCGCTTCGCATTGTGAAATTGTTTGGTAATAAGGAGGCAACAAAGGTTACAGCATCAGTTGGAGCCGAACAGGAGTATTTCCTAGTTGACAAGGATCTTTATTTGCGGAGAAAGGATTTAATGTTTGCGGGACGTACTCTTTTTGGTGCACCAGCTCCAAAAGGACAAGAGATGGAAGATCACTATTTTGGTGTTATCAAGGAACGTGTCGGCGCGTATATGAAGGATTTGAACGAGGAACTCTGGAAGTTGGGTGTTACTGCAAAGACACAGCACAATGAGGTTGCGCCTGCGCAGCATGAGTTAGCACCAATCTATGAGACTGCAAATATTGCAGTTGATCACAATCAACTCGTGATGGAGGCAATGAAACGTATCGCTTACAAACATGATTTAAGATGTCTGCTTCATGAGAAGCCTTATGCTGGGGTGAATGGTTCTGGTAAGCATAACAACTGGTCCATCACAACAGACAATGGCGAGAATCTATTAGACCCAGGCGATACACCAAATAAAAATATTCAGTTTTTATTAGTGCTTGCTTGTATTTTGCGGGCGGTAGATCGCCATGGTGATTTGTTGCGCCAGTCAGCGTCTGATGTGGGAAATGACCACAGACTTGGCGCAAATGAGGCGCCGCCGGCAATCATCTCTGTTTTTCTTGGGGATCAGCTTGAGGATGTTGTGCGTCAGCTTGTGGAGACAGGAGATGCAGCAAAAGTAAAACAGGGCGGAAAATTAGAGACTGGAGTGTCCACGCTTCCTGATTTTGAAAAGGATGCGACAGACAGGAATAGAACATCACCGTTTGCATTTACAGGCAATAAATTTGAATTTCGTATGGTTGGTTCAGCGGACTCTATTGCAAGTCCAAATACAACTTTAAATGCAATTGTTGCGGAAGCGTTTTGTGAGACGGCCGACAGACTGGAGAAAGCAGATGATTTTGACCTTGAAGTACACGACATTATTAAGGAATATATGACAAAGCATCAGCGAATTATCTTCAATGGTGATGGATATTCTAACGAATGGATTGCAGAAGCACAACGGCGTGGACTTCCCAATATTAAGTCTATGATTGAGGCTGCTTCCACCATCACGACAGATAAGGCAGTTGCATTGTTTGAAAAATTTGGTATCTTTACAAAAGTAGAGTTGGAATCGCGCGAGGAGATTATCTACGAGACGTACGCTAAGACAATCAACATTGAGGCGCTCACAATGATTGATATGGCAGGTAAGGATATTATTCCGGCAGTTGCTTCTTATGCAGGAGATCTTGCAAATACAGTGATTGCAGTTAAGGAGGCTGGTGCTTCAGCACAAGCGCAGACAGAGATGCTCATAGAGGTGGATAATCTTCTCGCTGAGGCGAAAAGGGCACTTAATACATTGAAAAATGTGGAGGTGAAAGCGTCCATAATCTCCGACGTAAAGGAACAAGCATTTTACTACAAGGATATAGTTAAAGTGGCGATGGAAGCGCTTCGCGCACCAATTGATCAGCTTGAAATGATTGTGGATAGTACGATTTGGCCGATTCCTACATATGGAGAACTGATGTTTGAAGTATAAAGTAATTGAGTAGGGAAGATTTATCTTCCCTACTCGGTTGTGTGGAAGGGGGATTCCAACACACTCAAGAAGTATGAAATACATCAACGCTTGCAGTCATTTCTTTTGACAACGAATTGAGGAACTTTGTCTTTTCGGAGATATCCCCTAATTCTTGATAAATATTTTCAATAGATGCCATCATTTCTTCAACACTCGCAGAGTTTTCTTCGGAGTGCGAAGCAGAATCTTGTACGACAGTCATAGTTTCAGTACGAATATCTTCCAAAAGCTTAGAGTTTTCCATAATATTGTCCATACCGAATGCTGACTGATCGATATGATTGCAGACATTGCGAAAGATTTCGCTTGATTTTTGAATATTCTGCTCTTGCTTTTCGATAATGTTTTGAACTTCCTTTACACGGTCGAGAGTGTGTGTGGAGTTGGTATTTAAATTTGTTATCATTTTCTGAATTTCTCCGGCAGCGCGGTTAGACTGCTCTGAGAGTTGTTGTATTTCTGAGGCAACAACAGAAAATCCCCTGCCATGTTCGCCTGCGCGTGCTGCCTCAATGCTTGCGTTTAAGGAGAGCAAGTTTGTCTGGGAGGCAATTGCAGTGATAAGCTCTGTCGTTGAACTAATTTTTGCGACGGATTCGTTGGTTAAACCAATCTGTTTTGAGAGGAAAGAAATAGAATCTTTTACATCACTCATTACATTATTTAGCTGTGTAACTTGTTCTAGCGCGTCAATAGCATCTGTTTTCATTGTTCCAGAAAGTTTATGTAATTCTTTCATCTGCGTGGTGTTGTCAATAATCATCTCGCCCATAGAAATCACATTATTGTTTGCTTGGTTTGCATCCTCTGTTTGTGCTGTGCAACTGACACCCATTTCTTGTACAGCATTATTCACTTCTCGCATAACCTGATAAACAGTATCAGAAATATGTTCAATCTGGTTTGTCTCTACATTAAGTGCTTCGCTTTTGGCGCGAATATTCAAAACGATAGTACACAGTGCATCCGTTAAATTCAAGATATTTTTGGCCAAATCACCGATTTCGTCTTTGCGTTTTAAAAGATTTGGTTGGACATCAACTTGCAATATACCATTTGAAATACTGTTAAGAAGCTCCATGTTCTTTTTTAGGGCAGATACAATACGATTGACTAAAAGGTAGGTAATGACAGTTACAAAAAGAACCATACCCAGGATGATGAGCAGAAACTGACCTCTAATTTTATTAATAATCATAGAGACAGTTTTCTGCGGTGTACCAAGAAAGATCATACCAACAATTTCTTTAGAGTTTTCTTGATAAATGGGTGTGTAGGATACAATGTATTTTTGTCCAAGGATTTCAATATTTCTGTCCTGATAAGTCTCGCCATTTTTGAGTACATGTTCTATCACTTCTGCGGAAGCATGTGTGTTGATTTGCCGTTCGCCGCGCTCATTGACAATGGAAGTGAGGACTCTGGTGTCTCCCCAGAAGATTGTGACATCAATTCCGGTATTTTGTTTAATGTGGTCTACAATATTTACTGCCTGTGAAATATTGAGCGTATCACCTTTCCAAAGCATTCCATTTTCATTCATATAGTATGCGCCGTCGTTTCCTTCCTCAAAGATGTTACGCACAGCAATCGTTGTCGCTTGCATTCCAATATAGGCTTCGTCGTAGATACCAGTTGCAATGCGGTCAGCAGCGACAAGAAACATGGTGATACCCAACACAAGAATTGGAACAAGTGATAGTGCAAAAATTTTTCCTCTTAATTTCATGATATAATATCCTCCAAGCGTTGAAACTATCTTGCATGTAAGATAATTTCTTCAATAGTTGCAGCATAGCTTTTCTTCATTATACTATCGCTCTTTAGCGTACAACAAGTGTCGATTCTTCGCAAAAAAGGTTCTTTTTTTCGCATCTTGTGATAACAATCGTGTCATGTTATTATTGAAAAAGAGTTTTCAATAATTGAAAGGAGAAGTCTATGAGTGAACCCAAAATTTTGTTGCAAGAATGGTCGCCTGTCTGTAATATACAAGCGTTTGTGGAGAGAACAGATAGTAGTTGTTACTTTTATCTGTGGGTGAAACCTGGAATGGAAGATGCTACTGTAAAGAGTTGTTGGATTTGCAATGTGGTTGTAGCGCCAAAAGAACTTGACATTGAGAAAATGAAACAAGGTATTGCGCCAGCCATGCCAGAGGAGTATATATTACATGATGTTAGGGGAATGGAGTTAGAAGTTGAGAAGTTAAAGATTGTATGGTTTGAGGAGGGAAATGCGGCAGCATTGCTTTCAGAGGATGAAATTATCTGCGTGATTCCCTGTTGGAGTGGTTTTCGAGGATTTCATGGTTATTCAAAATACGCGAAAGGTATGGCGGTTTGTGCATGGGGACTAGCGGAGGCTTTAGAGACAATAGAGGCACGTGTGAAGCGCAGTCAGGTATTTTGGGATTGGTTTGAATATGAGCCAGATTATTGGAAAGTTACACAGAAAATGCACTTGGACGCATTGGAGAAGTTTTTTGGACCATGTGAAAATTATTATGCAATTGACAATGAAGAATTTCCGCCCAAAGCACTGATTCGGGGCGTTAAGGACAGTGTGATCTATGGGATTACTGCGGGAGTCAGTTTGATTCCAATGCCAGGAATTGAACTTTATGATTCCGAAGATTATCGAAAAGACCGACGCATGGAGCTTGGTTTTGCGGTGGTTAAGAAACATGAAGAATTGTGTAACCAGATGTTTTCTTATCTGTCTGCTGCGTCAGCGTATCCATGGAGAGAAGATACATTTCTAGCACATGGTCATACAATCCCATATGACCGGATTGCAGGATTTGCTGCGGTATTGTTTGTCAACCCAAGGATGGTAACAAGTTTGGAAATGCCAGAATATGAATCTTTTATGGAAGACCCAATTAATTTATTGTGGGTGGTGCCCATCACGAAGGAAGAATATCAGTTTGCACAACAACATGATATTGGAGAGACTTTAAGACAGGTCAAAGGAGATATTGCAAGGATACATATCTTTGATGGGGAGCCCAAATTTATCGTTTCATGCAGGTTGTTATCTTGAATGACAGCTTACCGATTCAAAAAAGCAGCTTACCGCAGAAGCATTGCGGAGAGCTGCTTTTTTTCGTATGATGTACGCAAACACTAGAGAAAGGGAGTTGCGTATATAACAAGCATTCGATACAGCGAGTCGGAGAGAAGGAGATGGTTAAATGGAATCAGTAATTCAAGTAGAGGGTTTAAAAAAGTATTTTGGTGATGTGAAGGCGGTGGATAATATTAGTTTTCAGGTGGAGCAAGGTGAGTTGTTTGGCTTTTTGGGGATTAATGGCGCAGGCAAATCTACGACCATCAATATGCTTTGTACATTGTATCCGCCAACTGCAGGAGAAGTTAAAATCTGTGGCTTTTTTGCGGGAAAGGATGACGAGGAAATCCGAAAGAGAATTGGAGTAGTCTATCAAAATAATTGCTTGGACAATAAACTTACAGTCAAGGAAAATTTGCTGCTTAGGGGGAGTTTATATGAGAAAAACAGACAAAAACTGACAGCGGATATTGAAAGAATTTGCAGCGTTTTAGATTTGGAGGACGTATACAATAGAAGTTTTTCCAAGTTGTCCGGTGGACAGAAAAGGCGATGTGAGATTGCGCGGGCACTAATTAATACACCACAAATTATGTTTTTAGATGAACCGACGACAGGGCTTGACCCTGCTACAAGAAAAAAGGTTTGGGAATCATTGGAAAAACTGCGGCGAGAGGAAAATATGACAATTTTCTTGACAACACATTATATGGAGGAGGCAGCACAGGCATCCCATATCGCTATTATGGATGCTGGACATTTAAAGGAATATGGGACACCGTTTTCATTAAAAGAAAAGTATGCAAAAGATAAGCTCAAACTGTATTCAAGTTCGCCCAAATTGGAGGAACAGCTTAGCAAGTTAGAGATAACATATAAAAAGAAGCGCGATTATTTTGTGATACCTGTTCCAGAGAGTATGGCAGTGATGCCAATACTAGAGCGTGTGCGGGAGTTAATTGATGGTTTTGAGATGATTCAAGGTTCGATGGATGATGTCTTTTTGAATGTTACTGGAAAAACATTGGAGGGGTGAAAATGAAAACAGTATTTTGTTTGTCAAAAAGAAATATAATAATATATTTGAGAGATAGGGTGTCAGTGTTTTTTTCTATTTTGTCAATGTTGATTGTGCTGGCATTAATGGTTATTTTTCTGGGGAATATGAACAGTGAAAATGTGGTGGATGCGCTTGCACAGTTTGGTGGTGCGCGCGATACAGCTACAGATAAAAATAATGCAACATATCTGATACAAATGTGGACGCTTGCTGGAATTTTGGAGGTAAATGCAGTTACTATCACATTGACCGTTATTGGGATTATGGTACAAGATGAGGCAAAAGGCAGATTAGCAAGTTTTTATATGGCACCTATCAAGCGGATTCAGATTGCAATGGGATACATTTTTGCATCGTGGACTGTCGGAACAGTGATGTGTGTGCTAACCTTGGCAGTTGGAGAAATCTATATGGCAGTGTGTGGGCACCCAATTCTTCCTATTATAGATTGGATACAATTATTCGGAATGATAATAATCAATACACTTGTGTACGCATCACTTTCTTATTTGTTAGCACTGTTTATCCACAGTGAGAGTGCATGGAGTAGTATTTTTACCATTATAGGAACACTTGTCGGTTTTGTGGGTGCAATATATTTACCAATGTCTATGCTGCCAGAAAGTGTTCAAAAGGTCTTGAAATGTCTACCAATTCTACACGGAGCGGCAATGATGCGTACTGTCTGCACAAAAGATGCCATCGCAAAGACATTTGATGGTCTTCCAGCGATAGCAGGTGAGACGTTTCAAAAGCAGATGGGTGTGTCTGTCTTTATAGAAAAAAGCAGCGTTTCCACAGAAATCTCATTGCAGTCACAACTTCTTTTTCTATTGATATGTGCTATAATAGCAATAGTAGTATCAGCGTTAATAAGTAGACATCGTAGATTGCAGGACCGTTAAAAAGGATCAGACAATAGGGGATAGAGATGAAAATTACGATTATAGAGCCAAAAGATGGAGAAGATGATGAGATTATTATCTGCTGTCGTCATCTGGATAAACGACTGATGAAGCTAATTTATGCTATTAAGACAGGAGAGAACAAGATAACGGCTTTGCACAATGGGAATTATTTTCAGGTGACTTTAGAGGAGATATATTATTTTGAAGCGGTAGATAATAAGGTTTTTTTGTATCTGGAGAAAGAAGTTTATGAGACGCGGCGCAGGCTTTATGAGTTGGAGGAACTTTTTCAGGGCACAGATTTTTTCCGAGCCTCAAAGTCCTGTATTGTGAATCTTGCGAAGGTGAAAAGTTTAAGCCCGGCTTTTCATGGGCGTTTTGAGGCGCTTATGAAAAATGGCGAGCGAGTGATTATTTCAAGGCAATATGTGCCCGTATTAAAGGAAAAGCTTGGATTGTGAGGAGGCGTATTGTGTTGAGAAGATTGAGGAATATGCTTTTTATTTATGTGTGTGTGACTACATGTGTACTTCTTGTAACTGCACTGTACATTACCATATTTTGGCCACAAGTAACGCTTGGGGTGGAGATTTTATGGCAAATATTATTAGTGTCTTTTCTTTGTAGCGTTATAAATTCTATTTATCCGTGGCGTGAAGTTGGAAAAAGAACAATGTTGTTTATTTATGTTTTGCGCTATGTGGTAACGAATGCGATTGTGTTAGGATGTGGTATCTGGTTTGGTTGGTTTTACACAAATGATTTGCCAATGGTGTTGGCAATGCTCTTTTCCATCGCTGTAATTTTTGCACTTGTCTCTGTGGTTGCGTGGAAAAGAGGGAAGCAGCAGGCAGCGCTGATGAATGAACGGCTGCAAGTATATCAACAGAGGGAGGAAAAAGTATGACCCCTTGCTTGGAAGGCAGAGGGGTCATATTGGTAGAAGATGGTTAGAGTGTTTCAATGCGGCACTCAAAAGGTGCTAATTTTATAGTTCCTGCGGCTGCGCTGTGAGCATTGTGGTTGATGTACATACGAATACGCTGTTTGGTATTGCCACGCACCACTATTTCAACACCATTTTCAGACAAAATTGTGTCAATGTGATTGTCTGATAAGACAGTTTCCATTATCTTGTCTGTGTTTGGTTCGTCTAAAGAACAACCTAGATAATACACAGTGCCGCTGCCATAATGATTTCTAGTGACTGCGGCAAATTGTGTGTAGAACGGATCGTTATAGCGGTAGAGTACTTCTGCTTCTTCTGCTACAAGCATATCGCGGAAGATACCGCCTTGACCGTTTTCACCTTCAAAAGCGCCCTGGCCAACCACAGGGAAGGCATAGAGATCTTGCAGACTTTCTGTTTCCACCACAGACACACCTGCTAGATCCCGATAGACTACTGGCACTGTCTCGCCAAAAGGAAGGTTGTTGTCTAGATCTTTTACTGCATTTCGGTAAGTTAATACCAATGTGCCGCCATTGTTGACAAAGGTTCTTACTTTCTCTTGGAATGCGGGTTTCGCAATAATCATTTGCGGCAGAAGCACAATTTTATATCCAGATAAATCTGCATTGGCAGGGATTACGTCAACAGATACATTTCTGCCATAGAATGCTTTATAAAGTTTTTTCATTTCTTCTTGGCAGTCTAACAAAATACTCTGGCGCTGAATGCGGAAAGAGGCCAGTGAATCATAATCGTAAACGATTGCTACCTGACTTTGGATTGGAGATTCCAGAGCTTCTTGATATGCCTTAATATCTGTAAAAAAGCTCTGTACTTCTCGAAATTTCCGTCCTTTGACATTGTCTGCATCTAAGATTCCATAACAGAATTGTTCTGCGCCTTTGATGCCTCCGCGATAACGAAAATACATTATGGACTCGCAGCCGTGTGCCATGCCTTGGTAAGACCACATTTTTGCCTGGTTAGGTCTTGGCAGAAATCCGGTGATATCATGTCCTTGAGCGCCCATTATCGCTTCTGTAATCCAAAAGTTTTGGCGCTTTAATCCTCGAATATAGTCCAAACCAAAAGCAATTTCGTGTGGTGCAATTGGATATTTCTGACCGCCCCATACAGGATAATTATTGTACGCGACAAAATCAAGATGCGAAGCGACCTCAGAATAATCGACATGCTTTTCCAGACCACCGCCAGGGAAATCATGCATTATTTTAGCATTGGGTGCAATCTCACGAACCAGACGAACCTGAAAGTGCATAAAATCGACAATGCTCTTGTTGCGAAAGCGTTCCCAGTCCAGGCGAAGTGCTGGATTGTGAGTTGTTATGGTCTCAGTGGGCAGCGGAATTTCTTCAAAACTGTTGTATTCTTGAGACCAAAAAGTAGTTCCATAAGTTTCATTTAGTTTCTCAATATTTCCCTCAAATTTTTCTTGTAAATATTTTTGAAAAGCTTTATGACACTGTGGGCAATAGCAGATATCACTTCCTTCATGCCCGATTTCATTGTCAATCTGCCATGCAGCCACTTGATCTTCGTCACGGTAATGTGTTACCATAGCACGGACAATTTTTTCGGAGTATTGATACATGGCTGGGCTGTTAAAACAATAGACATGACGTCCGCCAAACGTGCGCTTTTTTCCACCTTCAAACTCGGATAAAATATCAGGATGCTTATGTGCAAGCCATGCGGGAATCGTTGCCGTCGGTGTGCCTAAAATTACTTTTATTCCTTTTTCTTTCGCTTTTGCAATCACATTGTCAAAAAAAGAGAAATCGTATTGTCCTTCTTGTTTTTCCATTAAATGCCAAGAAAATTCTCCAATCCGAATCACATTGCAGCCCATTTCCTGCATTGTATCCATATCTTTGTCCATCAAGGACAAATCCCATTGTTCGGGATAGTAATCAACACCTAACAGCATATGGCTAATTCTCCTTTCTTGCACGCAGTTGTGCGATCATTTGCTCGTAAAAGTCGCCTGTCAATTTATAACCTTTTTTGTAAAACAGATAGCACAGAGCAGACAGAGCCGCCGGAATAATAATCATAATGATTTTCATACCCATAACAGTACCAGCGCCTGGAGTCACGCCAGCTTTCCAGCCAATAATAGTCAGTCCGACACCACTGACAAAGCCGGAGAATGCGCCTGCAAATTTTACAATAAAAGTTTGCATTGAAAATAAAATTGATTCATTTCTAGTTCCAAGAGAATACTCTCCATAATCTACGACGTCCGCCAGCATAACTGTGATAAACACTAGCATAAAACCAATTCCATAATTGACGATAGCAGAAGATATTCCTACTGCTACAATGTTAGTGGGAGCAATAATACCTACTGCAAACAGTAGTGCGAATCCGGCAACTGGCAAAAAACAAGCTAGAAAGAATGCCTTGCCGCGTCCAATGATTTTTGTGATCATAGGAAAGGTAAACTGGGCGGCCATCTGAGCGATACCAGCAACGCCAGTATATACAGGATATAAATTTTGAACACCAATCGCATAAGTAAAATAGTAGAGAGAGAAGGAATTAGAGAGCTGGTAAGCGAAATTAAAGAACAACGCAATTCCTAAAATTACCTTCACTTGGTCATTTGCAATAAGTACATGAAGCATTCCTTTAACTGTAGTTTTTTCCGCGCTTTTGGTGACAACTTTCTCACGGCAATTGATAACTGTGATTGCAGAACACACAATAAAGATGATGCTCACCATCATAGCAAAGTAGGCAAAACCTACACGACTATCACCGCCGCCTGCTTTATCAATGATTTTTAGACCAAAGGAGCCCACGATCAGCCATGCAAAAGATGCAAATAGACGGGGAATTGCGGATACTTGGCTGCGCTCGTTCTCGTCATCTGTCAGAGCAGGCACCATAGACCAATAAGGGATATCATCAATTGTGTAGGTCATACCCCACAAAATATACAGTACTGCCGCATATGCTAGAAAGGATTGCCCTTCCAGATTTACATTCCAGAACATTAGTGCGAGTACAATCGCATTCAATACGGTACCAATCATAATCCATGGGCGGAATTTTCCCCATCTGGTTTGCGTATTGTCCACAACCATACCCATAAAAGGATCATTAAAAGCATCCCAGATACGCGCTGCCATAAATAGAGTGCCGACAAAAGCTGGGGCGACAAAACGGACGTCCGTCAGGTAAAACATAAACAGATTTCCAACAAGAGCATAAACCAGATCCTTGCCAAAAGCTCCCATGCCAAAACTGATTTTTGATAACCAGGAAAGCTTTTCACTTTTTTTCAATTGCTGCATTGATTTTTCCTCCTTTTGTTTTGAAATAGACACACGAAGTCTATTTTGAATTTTCTGTTCCTAAATGTTCTGCACTGTTGTGGGCCCGCTCAAAAGTGTTGAATTAGGAGATAATTATATTTTACTATATATTTTAGTAAAAATCAAACAATATTTAGTAAAAATATAAGATTATTTTTACTAAATATTGTTAAAATATAAATTATTTTACTAAAATTCTAGTGCAAAACATCTGGAAACTATTGACATTGTCTAAAAAATGCAGTATAACAAGGAAAAAAATTTTCTTTATATTTTGTTTTATTTTTGTGATTTTACTAGAACTTTTGATAAAAATAAAGTAAAATATAACCAATAAGTTACAGTAAAAATATTGCCTGTAATGGCAGGAAAATAAATTGTAAGGTATTTTTTTAATTGGAGGTTGCTATGGCTACTTTAAAAGATATTGCCGACCGTGTAGGGGTATCACAGACCACTGTCTCACGTGTACTAAACCAAGATGCGTCGCTAAGTGTAACAGAAGAAACAAGGCAGCAAGTTCTTACTACAGCGGCTGCACTAGGATATAAGAAGGCTGCACAAGGGCAGACTGATAAACTAGAAACTGGACGGACAGAACAAAGAGAAAAACGAATTGGAATTGCTCAGATGTTTGATATTAAGGAACTGCAAGAAGATATTTACTATTTGACATTAAAAAGTATTTTAGATGAAGAATGCTTTGCCAGACAGTGGTCTACGCTGCCGCTGTTTCGTGACGAGCGGCAGCACTTTGTCAAGAATAATAATTTTCCGTTAGATGGGCTTTTTGCGATTGGGCGTTTTACAGAGAAAGAGATTACAGATTTCAAGGCATATACAAAAAATATAGTGTTTTTGGATTCCGATCCAAATCCGCAGGAATACTATAGTATTTTGCCAAATTACCACTTGGCGATTCAACTTGCAATGGAGCATTTTCGAAAAAATAATTATAATCAGGTGGCTTACGCTGGAAGCGTCCATACATTTGGGCATCGCGAAGAGTCAGCATTGGACCCACGCTTTTATTATTATAGAACTGATCAGATAAATCGAAATTGTTTTGATCCGCAGTTGGTTCTGGACTGCCCTATGAATGCCAAAGGAGGATATGAAGCTATGACAGCATATCTAAAGCGCTGTGGCAGTGCGCCAGGAGCGATGTTTATGTCGAGTGATTCAATTGCACCTGGTATTTTAATGGCACTGCAAGAACAAAATATTCGGATACCACAAGACATTAGCATTATTACTTTTAACAATACGATTCTCTCAGAATACTCTAATCCTCCGTTGACTTCCATTGAGTTGTCTCTGCGCGAAAATGCAAAGGCTGCGGCTTTCTGTATGGAGTTGTTATGGAGCGGAGATGCACATGGAAAACGAATTGTGGTTCCATGCAGCCTAGTGGACAGGGGAAGTGTCCAATTTAAAAACTTTGAATAAGATAGTGCTATAATTTATATTGTTTCATTTAATTCTGCTGCAATGCTTCCCAGAAGTTCCCAAGCGGCATCGCGTTCTCGTTTTTGTTCCGCGTTTAATTGTTCATATGGACATAGCATAGGATGTTGCCTGTCAATATCATTTCTGGTGGGACCATAAGTCCAGTTGTAATAAGTATAAAAACGCCTCCAGCGGGTGTGGTCCAACTTGCGATAGGTATCAAGAATGGTTGCCGATTGTTTGTTTTTACAGTATTTTTGATATGCCTCCTGCGTAACTTTAGGGGTTAGTTCTGTGATGTCTTCATCTTGCATAAGGACACGTATTTTCATAAGAATATGATCGGCGGCAGCTATTTTGGATTCTCGGTGAAAGGCGTCGAGTTCTTCCCAAGTTTTCGTAGGGTATGAGACAGATTTACAAAATATCTCATTGATAATAACAGCTGCTCTATTTAATGAGGTTCGCATAATCTGGTTGGGTGTGTAGATTTCTTCATTTGTTCCAAAATAAGTTATACCAGGTGTTTTTCGATTGCTGTGTAGGTGAATGTTTCCACGGATTTGATAGTAGCTGTTTAGCCGCCAGTAAATATTCCACCCTTCTGGCTCGTTGTCAGGACAGATAATAATACGGTCGGCTTGTGCCATAACCATATGGTTTAATTCCCATAGTTCCTTATGAAAAATGAGAGAATCTGTTGTATCAGACGTCTTATTTAGAGAAAATGTCTCGTGTAAATGATTGTGTGTGGCAAGAAAACTTTCTGCATCGCCAAAAATGTGGTATGATACATGTTGGTCTACAGAGAGAATATTGGTTAGAATCGCTCGCTTGAGAATACAGCGCCCATAGTTTCCAAAACCAATAATAACAATTGTGTTTTCGGCGTTACACAGTGGTTTAGAGTGCCAATACTGTCTGGCGCAGCAGTCGTAGCTGTGGAAAAAGTTAATATTTCCAGAAAGATGATCTTGTCCGTTGGTGGTGCGGGCATACACTTCCACTGGTAATTCATGCAAATCAATAGCGCGAGAGTTTGTGCCAATGTCGTTTTCTTTCATTAAAAAAATTTTGCATATAGAGCCCATATTTTTCTTGTGTGCTATAATTTTCGCTGGTGAAGCATTGATAAACAGGCATGGAAAATCTGGAAATTCGGTATGATCATCTGTTTTTTCTCCAAAAATAATAACTGTGTCGGGTTCTTCGCGATAAATATTTGCAGCGAGAGTAATGGATTCTACGCCACAGTCTGCAAAATAGTACCAGTTTTTTTCTCGCTGAAGGCTGAGCAGGAAGAACGGTAAGCCCTCGCTGGTGACAAAGGAAACAGCAGCGCCAAACAGCGTCATCATAATACCTGCGGACATTAACAGGAAAATGACACCAACTGCCTTTCCTAGGGGCGTTACGGGCGTTAAGTCGCCGTAACCGACTGTAGTCAAAGTAACTAGCGAATACCAAAATGCATCTTTGAAGGATCGAATCGTTGCTGTGTTGTCACTATGTTCCGATATACATAGAATGGCAAGCAGACCAATATAGATTGCAAGCAGAAAAAGCGTCATACACAGATAGATTTTATGTTTTCTTTTCATAGACTTGATTCCTGTTAGGTGCAAGCCCATTCTGGTAGCACTTGAGAAAAGTCGCACTTTTCTAAATCTTCTGGGCGGATAAGAAAATTCAAGGTTCCACCATTTAAGGAAATGTCCATATTATCAATATCTCCTGCCGGAAAAGTAAAATTATCGTCATCTAACTGAAACAGCAAAATATCCCACTTCTCAAGCGGCTTACCACAACTTTCGCTATACAAGCGTGGATCATCTTGGTAATAGCGAGGGTAACCACCTATTTTACAACCACCTATTCTAATTTGATGGTAGATTTTGTCTAAGGCATTTCGTTCCTCAGGCGTTTTGCTATCTATTGCATAGGGCATATATGTTTCTGGATCTGCGTCTGGCAGACGTTTGGTTAGAGCGGCAGCAAAAAGAGCGTCAAAGAGATAATTTTCATGATTGACTACTTCCTGCTCCACAGGAAGAAACGTCATTTTTAATGGCCTGTTTGGAGTGCGCCACAAATCAGCAGCATCTTCCCACTGCTCAGGCATTTTTGTACGGCATTCTTCCTCTGTGACAGTTTCGTCCACAGAGGGATAATAAAATGTTCGCCAAGGTCCTTGTATTGTCCCATCTTGCTCACTGTAAAGACCAAATCCACCATCATAATCAAAATCTGACAGGAAGAATTGTAGGATACCTTTGCTTGGAAATCCTTCCATAGGTGGCATCTGGGCAAAATTAATCTGGGCACATAGCCAGAGTGATTGCCCATCATTTCCTGTTGGATATGTTTCGTTATGGGGCAGATAAGGGATACCGCCCAGATGACTGTCCGTGATGCAAAAAGTTTCATGACTTAAGTGCAAACGACAGACAGGTCGCTTGCTTGCCTCTTGAATCTCATTTACTATTTCTTGACAACATTGGATCTTTTCCAGATTTGTCTGTTCTGTTGCATTTTGCATGATAGTTTCCTCCTACTTTATAAAATAGTCTTTTCGAAGTTTTTTGTAATATCAAGTACAAAAATTTCAAGCGTCTATAAATTTTAGCCTCATAATGAATAATTATAACACGCAGGAAATTAGGATACAATGATATTATGATACCAGGGTCAAAAGGTCAAGAAATCCGATGCAAGCTTGCTTGCAA
>CAJUAE010000025.1 GCA_910583965.1 uncultured Lachnospiraceae bacterium | reverse complement strand
CTGTTAAATATATCACAAAAAAAGTAAAGATTACAATCTATATATCATAATTTAATGAAAATAATGACTGTAAGTTACTATTGACTTCATTCCAATAATAAGTAAAAATTATTTGTATAGCGAACAAGTTCGTTGTATCAAGGGATTCCTATCTACTGACTATCTCTTTTTGTCAGGGTTTAACAACAAATATTAAATTCTGTTTAAATAGTGACGGTGATAATGCATAATGTTACAATTCACACCCACGCCAGTTTTTATCATGTTATAAGTTATTGAGGTGTGAATTATAACAGATTTTGCACACAAAATGCTAAAAGGCAAGCATTTTGGCGCATGATTCCCACTACTTGGGCGCGGGTGTGAAAAGTAACTGCATAATTGTATCATATTAAAAAAATAAAATTTTCTGTTGACATTTAGTATAAAACACGATAGAATATATCTCGTTAGCAGGAGTGGTGGAATTGGCAGACGCGCAGGCTTCAGGTGCCTGTGGTAGCAATACCGTGTGGGTTCAAGTCCCATCTCCTGCATGGATTGTAAGTGACTCAAATCTTTATTTTATAGAGGTTTGAGTCATTTTTTATGCACAGCCCCGTGCAGCGGAAATAAACTGCTAAGGCGGTGTACGGGTTGCATGAGTAAAAAGAACATGAATTTTTTATTTGATTAAAAATGATAACAGTAGTTATATAATGATGTTTATCACTATTACTTGAAAATGTAATTGACTTTGCTATAATAGAATAGCAAAAGAAAGGCGGAAAGACAATGATTAAAAATAAAGAGTTGGAAATGATATTGGAAACCATTGATTTAAGAGATGATGCACCTACAGATGAGCCAATGCGTCAGTATTATTTTATAAAGAAAGCGCGTGAGATTATCTGTGCAGAGAGTGAAAAATTGGGCAGATGTCTGACCGCAGATGGGGAGACATTTGGCTGTCAAATGAATGCAAAAGACAGTGAAAAGCTTATTGGTATTCTTGAAAATATTGGGTTTGAGATGATTGAGGATGAGTCGGCAGACTTGGTATTTTATAATACCTGTACTGTTCGCGACAATGCAAATCAGCGTGTGTATGGCAGACTAGGATTTGTAAATAACATGAAGAAGAAAAACCCACAGAAAAAGGTTGTATTATGCGGCTGTATGATGCAGGAACCATCTGTAATTGAAAAGATACAGAAAAGCTATTCGTTTGTTGATTTGATTTTTGGTACACACAATATCTATAAATTTGCAGAGTTAATTGTTGCGATGTACAGTTCAGATTCTATGATTATTGATATTTGGGAAGATACAAATCAGATTGTGGAAGATTTGCCAGCACAGAGAAAATATGCTTTCAAGTCAGGAGTCAATATTATGTATGGGTGCAATAATTTTTGCAGTTATTGTATTGTTCCTTATGTGCGTGGACGCGAGCGAAGCCGTAATCCAAAGGATATTATTCGGGAAATTGAAAAGCTTGTGTCGGAGGGCGTTGTAGAAGTTATGCTTTTGGGGCAGAATGTAAATTCTTATGGAAAGACACTTGAGGAACCAATGTGCTTTGCACAGCTTTTGCAGGAGGTAGAAAAAATTGAAGGATTAGAACGAATCCGTTTTATGACATCACATCCAAAGGATTTGTCGGATGAGTTGATTCAAGTGATGAAATATTCCAAGAAAATTTGTCGCCATTTGCATCTGCCGTTACAGTCAGGGTCAACTCGGATTTTGAAAGCGATGAATCGTCGTTATACAAAGGAACAATATCTTGAACTTGCATATAAAATCAGACGTGAGATACCAGATATTTCGCTTACAACAGATATTATTGTTGGTTTTCCCGGTGAGACGGCAGCAGATGTAGAGGAGACAATTGATGTTGTTCAGAAAGTGCAATATGACAATGCGTTTACTTTTATTTATTCCAAGCGCACAGGTACTCCTGCTGCCACAATGCCTAATCCAACTAGTGAGGAGGAGATAAAGGCAAATTTTGACCGTCTTCTGACAGTGGTGCACAAGACAGCAGAAGAACGCGGTGGACGTATGGTTGGCGAGACACACAGCGTTCTTGTGGAAGAAAGTGATGGTTCTAAATTGACTGGCAGACTTTCTCAAAATACACTGGTGCATTTTGAGGGAGATGCTTGTTTGGTTGGCCAAATTGTGGATGTGAAACTTACCGAGGCACATGGGTTTTACTATTTTGGTAAAATAAATATGCAAGAGCATTGTTTACAGGAATTACTACAAAAAAGTATGAAGAAAAAGCTTATAGGATAGCTTTATTTTCTATTTTGGAGAGGAGAACAGGGGGATTGTTATGGAAAAGTTAAAGCCAAAGTTGTTTTCTGTGATGAAAACGTATACAAAACAACAGTTTGTCAAAGATGTGGTGGCAGGAATTATTGTTGCGATTATTGCGTTGCCATTGTCAATTGCACTTGCACTTGCGTCTGGTGTTGGGCCAGAACAAGGCATTTACACAGCAATTATCGCAGGATTTTTGATTTCTTTTTTTGGCGGAAGTCGTGTGCAGATTGCCGGACCTACAGCAGCGTTTGCTACGATTGTGGCAGGAATTGTCGCCCAGAAAGGCATGAATGGATTGATTATTGCGACGATTCTTGCAGGAATTATTCTGATTGTGATGGGATTTTTAAGGCTGGGCAATTTGATCAAATATATTCCATTTACAATTACAACAGGGTTTACTGCTGGTATTGCGGTGACAATTGTGATTGGGCAGATAAAAGACTTTTTAGGGCTTGCCTATCCTGAAGGGACAGTTACAATAGAGACAATGGAAAAAGTGGATGCGGCTATCAAAAATATTACAACAATTAACTGGCAGGCCTTGATTATAGGGTCAATATGTCTTGCAATTCTAATTATATGGCCATACATAAATAAAACGATTCCTGGATCTTTGATTGCTGTTATAGTCGGAATTCTTATTGTGAAATTGTTAAATTTGAATGTCAATACAATTGGGGATTTGTATGAAATTAGCAACAAACTTCCACAAATACAGATGCCCGAGATCTCTTTTGGTGTTGTTCAGGAAATGCTTCCAGATGCGTTTACAATTGCTATTCTTGCGGCGATTGAGTCATTGTTATCCTGTGTGGTAGCCGACAGTATGATCAATTCAAAACATCGTTCCAATATGGAATTAATTGCGCAGGGAATTGGTAATATTGGGGCGGCATTGTTTGGTGGAATCCCCGCAACAGGTGCGATTGCAAGAACGGCTGCCAATATTAAAAATGGTGGACGCACACCGATTGCAGGTATGGTTCATGCGGTTACGTTGGTGCTGATTTTAGTAGTATTGATGCCTTATGCAGCGCTGATTCCAATGCCATGTATTGCGGCGATTTTATTTATGGTTGCCTATAATATGTGTGGGTGGAGAACTTTTGTCAATCTGTGCAAATCTTCGCCCAAGAGCGATATTATTGTGCTTGTCACAACATTTGTGTTGACTGTTGTATTTGATTTGGTTGCAGCGATTGAAGTTGGTATTTTGTTGGCGGCGATTCTATTTATGAAACGCATGAGTGATGTTATGGAAGTGGAGGGGTGGAAATACGTAGATGATGAGGAAGACCCAGATAGTATTACATTGCGGGAAGTTCCACCACACACACTTGTATACGAGATTTCAGGACCAATGTTTTTTGCAGCGGCTGATAAGATTCTGAATATTTCGGTAAAGGACGACACGCAATTTTTGATACTTCGTATGAGAAGTGTGAGTGCAATTGACGCAACGGCAATGCATTCTTTAGAACAACTTTATGAGAAATATTCCAACAAGAATATTCAGATGATTTTGTCACATGTAAATGAGCAACCAAAGGCTGTTATGGATAAAGCTGGATTTACAAAAGTGGTTGGGGTAGAGAACTTTTGCACACATATTGATGAGGCGCTGGAACTGGCGCGAAAGCGCTGCAAAGAAGCAAAAATTAAATAAGTAAGAATTAGAAAGAGCTACTTGCCAAGACAAATTTTTATATTTTAAGAGTTTATTTTGGTATGGAAGCTCTTTTTGTTTTTCCATAATTGATTGTATATTGAAAAACTGTTATAATCAATTATGGAACTATACTGGCCAATGATTGAGCCCCGAAAATCAAGGGCAAAACTAAATTTAGGAAAGGAAAAACTAAAACATTTTTGTATATGTTTTTAGTGGCAACCGATACAAATATGTATAGCAAAAACACAATACTAATTGTAGATGACGAGGAAATGATTAAACGAATGCTCAAAGATGTACTCAAGAATGCATTTGAGGTATTAGACGCATCAAATGGGCGGGATGCACTAGAGATTTTGGCGGCGAATGTTGACAAAGTGGCAGTGATTGTTCTAGACTTGATGATGCCAGTTATGGATGGATTTCAATTTATGGATGCGTTTCGCAAAAATCGGTTATATGATAATATTCCTGTGATTATTGCCACGTCTGACGAGGACTGGCATGCTGAGCAGAAATGTTTAGAGGCAGGTGTGTGGGATTTTGTGATGAAGCCTTATGATCCTGTTCTATTGCGATTTCGCATTAAAAATGCAATTGAAAAAAGTCGTATGATTATGGCTGAAATGGATGCGGTGACAGGACTTTATACAAAATTTAAGTTTTATCGTACTGTACGTAGTCTTCTTTCAGAGAGGACAGAGGAATTATTTGCACTTGTGCGATTTGATATAGACCGCTTTAAGATGATTAATAACTTTTATGGTGTTAAGGAAGGAGACAGAGTACTACAAAGCATTGCTTCTGAATTGCGGAAGGTTTCAACGGTTTTTGACCAATTTGTATATGGGCGGTTTGAAAATGATATCTTTGCTGTCTATATGCCTTATAAAGAGGAAAATATTGATTTGCTGGTAAATGCACTACAAATTAATTTAAAAAGGGTCAACAAGGATTATAATATAAAAATTTCTTGTGGAGTATATATTATTAAAGATGATTCGCTGGATGTGCCAGAGATGTATGACAGGGCATTGCTGGCTGCGAACAGTTGTAAAGGTAAGTTTACACAGAGTGTGGCATATTATGACAACAGTATGATTGAGAGTATGCGACAGGAACAATTTATTATCAGTGAAGTTAACAGAGCGATTAACGAGGAGCAGTTTGAAGTGTATTTACAGCCAAAGATTAATTTGGCAACAGACCGTTCCTATGGAGCGGAAGCACTGGTGCGTTGGAATCATCCAGATAGGGGGATGATTTCTCCGGGAGAATTTATCCCAGTTTATGAGCGCAATGGTATTATTGGCAGGTTGGATCAATATATGTGGCGGCATGTCTGTAAATTATTGCGAAAGTGGATTGATGAAGGAAAAAATCCTAATCCAATTTCAGTTAATGTCTCACGTGTAAATATTTATAATCCGCAGCTTGTCAAGATTTTTAAAAAATTAATTACAGAATATCAGATTCCAGCCGAATTGTTGAATTTAGAGTTGACAGAAAGCGCTTTTATGGAAGATCAGGATTTGATTATGGAGACAATGAGCAACTTACACAAACTGGGATTTAAGATAATGATGGATGATTTTGGAAGTGGGTATTCATCGCTGAATGTCTTAAAAGATATGGAAGTGGATTATCTGAAAGTTGACATGAAATTTTTGCAGAATAAGGAGTTTAATGGAAAAGGGGAGAAAGTACTTACTTCTATTATACGTATGGCAAAGTGGTTGCATCTGCCATCAATTGTAGAAGGAGTTGAGACAGTTGAGCAGGTGGATTTTTTGAAGTGTATTGGCTGTGAGTATGCACAGGGATATTACTATGCAAAGCCTTTGCGAATAGAAGAATATGAGGAGTTTCTTATTCGGGAAGAAGAAGTAGATTCTATACATAGTACAAATGAGAACACCGTGATTATCAATGAGTTGTGGAATACGCGTTCTAGCATTAGCAAATTTTTTGATTTGTTGGAAACACCAATTGCAATTTATGAGTATCGAAAGGGAAAAACAGAGCTACTTAGAACAAATATTCGATATGAGGCAGATGTTGTATTTGATAAGGAAGTGGACGAACGGGAGCATTACAGAAGGGCCGAGGCAGAAAAAGCACTTTTGAGTGAGGCGTTTGCTAGAATTGTACGAGGGGATTTTTCAGAGGCGCTTGAGTATGAGCTTACAGAAGATGTGTGGTATCGTTTAACTATAAAAATGATAGGAAAACGAGCAGATACTATGATTATGATGGTAACATTTTATGAGATAAGTATATATAAATAAAATTGACAGAGGAGGACAGAATGGAAATCAGGGAATTGTTAGAAAAAGTGCAGCGCAGGGAAATTTCGACAGAAATGGCAGAGCAATATTTGAAAAAACAGCCGTTTGAAGAATTAGGATTTGCCAAACTTGATTTGCATCGTGAGGTCCGAACAGGTTTTCAGGAAGTTGTATATTGTGCAGGGAAACAGGATGCCTATCTTGTGTCTATATTTCAGAAATTATATGAAAAAAACGGTGAAGTATTGGGAACAAGAGCAACCGCAGAACAATATGCATTGATATCCAAAAGTTTTCCGCAAGTACAGTATGATACAATATCAAAAATTTTAAAAATTGAGGAAAAACCGGAAGATAAGGTGTTAAGACGAATTGGAAAAATTGCGGTTTGTACGGCAGGAACCGCAGATATTCCTGTTGCAGAGGAGGCAGCACAAACCGCGGAATATTTTGGTGCTTCAGTAAGTCGAGTTTATGATGTGGGAGTAAGTGGTCTGCATAGATTATTGGCGAATGCAGAAGTGATACAACAGGCGAATTGTGTGGTGGCAGTGGCTGGTATGGAAGGTGCTTTGGCGAGTGTGCTAGGAGGGCTTGTCAGCAATCCTGTCATTGCAGTTCCGACATCTGTTGGTTATGGAGCGAATCTACATGGTTTGTCAGCATTACTTACAATGATTAATTCCTGTGCAAACGGGATTGCAGTTGTCAACATTGACAATGGCTATGGAGCAGGGTATATTGCAACGCAGATTAACAGACTTGCAAGTATAAAATAAGGAATTGTAACAATAGACGTTACTGCTCAACCTTAGATCAAAGTTCGTGAAATAGCTATAAGGTTAAACGGTATCAGGTCACTACAAAGTATTTTGCATGGCAGCAGGAAATCAAAAACTGAACTGTTATCAATAGACAATAGAAAGGAATGAATATAATTATGAAAAGAACGCTCTATATAGAGTGCTATTCTGGAATTAGTGGAGATATGACGGTCGCAGCAATGCTTGATCTTGGTGCTGATCAGAAAGTGCTTGAAGATGCCATCAATAGTATTAAGTCGTCGGTGCCCGGATTTGAGATAACAATAAAGAAAGTTCAGAAAGCGGGTGTTTGTGCTTGTGATTTTGCGGTACTTCTTGATAAGGAACATGAAAATCATGACCATAATATGGAATACCTACATGGACATGCTAACATGGAGAAAGAACATTATCATGAGCATGAAACACATCATCAGGAACAAGAGCATCATCATGAGCATGAAATACATCATCACGAGCAGGGAGAGCATCATCATACAGGATTGAAAGAAATAATCAATGTTTTGAATCAAGCAAAAATGACAAAAGAAGCAAAAGATTTAGCACAAAAGATTTTTCGGATTTTAGCAGAAGCAGAATCAAAAGCGCACAATAAACCTGTAAATGAAGTACATTTTCATGAGGTGGGAGCAGTGGATTCTATTGTAGATATTTTGTCTGCTGCTGTATGTATTGATTCATTGAGAAAAAAATATAACATAACAGATATTATTGTATCGGAGTTATATGAAGGACATGGAAGTGTGCGCTGTCAACATGGAATTTTACCAATACCAGTTCCAGCAACAGCAAACATTATGGAAGCTTATCAACTTCCAGTGCATTTTATGGAATTTCAAGGTGAGTTTGTGACGCCGACAGGGGCGGCAATTGCTGCTGCAGTCAGAACGAAAGCACATCTGCCATCAAAGTTTCAGATAATAGCAAGTGGTGTCGGTGCAGGTAAGAGAATGTATGAGAAGGCTAGCCTGCTGCGAGCAATGATAATTGAGGAAGATTCTGAAACACAGGATAAAATTTATAAATTGGAGACAAATATTGATGATTGTTCAGGTGAGGCGTTTGGCTATGTGATGGACAGGCTCTTTGCGGCAGGAGCAAGAGATGTGTACTATGTGCCAGTTTTTATGAAAAAGAATAGACCTGCTTATCAGTTAAGTGTGATTTGTGGGGAATCAGATATTGCAAAGTTAGAGCAAATTATCTTTCAGGAAACTACGACAATTGGCATTAGAAGACTGGAGATGGAACGTACAATTTTAAAGCGGGAACATCAAATTTTAGATACCAGTCTGGGTAAAATTGCGGTGAAGGTATGTGGGAAAAGGATATATCCTGAATATGAATCACTGGCGTCAGTTTGCCAAGAGAAGAAAATTCCTTATTTAGAAGCCTACAATAAAATTTATGTAGAATTGAATCATTAAGAAATCATACAATGGGAGTAGGAAAAATGTCTGATAAAAAAATAAATACTGTAATTTTTGATTTAGATGGAACTCTTTTGGATACATTAGAGGATTTGAAGAAAGCGACAAATTATGCGCTTAAATTTTGTAATATGCCAGAGCGCACTTTGGATGAAGTGCGACGGTTTGTGGGGAATGGTGTGAGAAATCTGATGATTCGTGCTGTTCCTGATGGAGAGAGCAATTCAGAATTTGAGCGAGCTTTTGCAATATTTAAAGAATATTATGGACAGCATTGTAATGATGCGACAAAAGCATATGATGGGATCCCACAACTTTTACAGGAATTAAAAGACAGAGGTTATGCACTTGCAATTGTCTCTAACAAAATTGACTCAGCAGTACAAGATTTAAACCATAAATATTTTCCACAGGTGGATGTTGCAATTGGAGACCGTGAAAATTTGAGAAGAAAACCTGAGCCAGACAGTGTTAATCTTGCGTTAGATGTGCTTAATAAAACCAAACAAGAAGCTATCTATGTAGGGGATTCTGATGTGGATCTGCAGACGGCGCAAAATGCAGGACTTCCATGCATTAGTGTGCTTTGGGGATTTCGGGACAAGGAGTTTTTAATAGAACATGGGGCAACAGTTTTTGTTAAAAAACCTATGGAAATAATAGATGTTTTGCTACAGATGTGATTTGCCGATTTTAATTTACGGTTTAGGATTTTAAACCTTTTCGTCAGGGACATATTCCATAATGTCCTCAACATTACAATTTAGAATATCACATAAACTGTTGATAATAAGTGTTTTTACAATTTCATTATTGCGTAAACGCTGTAATTGAGCTTTGTCTACCCCATAATATTTAATTAGTTTGTATTGACTAATATGTTTCTTTTTGAGAGTTATCCATAATTTATCATATTTTATCATTTTATATAGCCCTCCTTCTTGTATTTTATATGTTGGTGAATTATAATGATATGGTGCGTGTACGCACCATGTTTTATAAGAGATTGGAAATGATTGTCTCTTAGGGGGTTACAAGATGGTTAGAATAGAGCGTATAGGAAATAGAATAACGGGAGGTATCTATGGAGAAAAAAATGTACATTACAGAAGATGAACGTGAAAAGTGCAAAAGAGTGGCGGATGCCTATGAAGAAATCTATGATGATGAGGAACAGAATATTGTGGTGTTGGATGCCGGAAGGTATGGCTATATCAAGCTACAATATTATAATCCGCCTTATGGATTTAATGATATGTTAATCTTTACAGACAGTAAGGAGTTGTTTGAGGATTTGTGGGAAGATTGGCTCAATACACAGCTTTTTGAATTGGCAAAAGGAACAGAATTGATTGAACTAGATTATGAGGATATATTTGTCCGTCTACCAGAACATAAACAAAAAGAACTGATGTCAAAGAAAGATTACTTTGCAAAAAAAGCAGGAATGACAGATGTTTTTCTTGAGAGTTAGAGGACGCATAGAGTAAGGAAAAATATATTTCTTTTGATTTGAAAAGTACGCAAAAAATCCCGTCTTTAAAATAAAACAGACGGGATTTTTATGTACACAGACGCAGAAAGGAAAAGTGGAGCGGTTGTCATGTTCGGGAAGTAGCTTTTTTACTCGATTGTATGTAATTTTTAAACTTAAATCTGTTGGTCAATAATGGATACACCAATTTTTTCTGGTTGAAGAAGACTATTAATAATGCTTTTGCAATCTTCGGCGGCAGTGGTGATAAATGTTGCATTTTCACCAAATAAATTATTGTAAGCATCTTTAAATTCGCTGGTGGTAAGATCGATTGTGTCATCGAAGCTCATTTTTTTATTTTCACTGTCAAAAGTTAAACCTATTTTGGCAAGATCTTCTTTGTGGTCAAGACACAGTTGATTTAATTTATCGATTGTGTCTACTTGGCTTGTGTTATTTGCATTGTAGATAGACTTTGCAACATAGCCAAGGCAATCTTTAATAGAACTTTGAAACTCAGAGTCAGAGAAACCCGCTTGTATCAAGGTGTTGCTTTTCTGCAAAGCGGATATTGCTGAACCAGCAAGTGTTATGTTGGCAGCAAGCGCTACGTCAGTTTTTTTGTATTTGGTAGTCTTGTTTAGGTTACGTTCAACCACACTGTATTCTGCGCCGTCAGTGGTATCTTCTAATCTGCGCATAATCTTATCTGCTTTTGCAATAAAAGAATCGGTTCCAACAAATAGTTTATCAATTGCTTTGTCTTTTGCGTTTGCAAAAGCTTTGTTGTTGAGTGTGTATTTGCCTTTTTCTCTTGTAATGCCAATTTTTCTTAGGTCTTTTTCATGTTCTGAGAACAAATTTTTTAGTTTGGATATTTGTTTTTTTATATCTTTATCTGTTATGGAAGTGGAGTTGCTTTCTAATTCATTATAGGATTTTAGAAAATCTTCTATACGTTTTTCTGTTAATTCTTTTGAAGTTCCGCCTGGTGAGTAGCGTTTTAGCGCTTTTAATTTTTGGCGAAAAGTATCCTCTTTGTCTTGAAGATCCACAATATCGTTATCAGTTTCTACTATTTTTTTAGAATAAGAACTTATATAGGAAAAATTATTATTTGTGATTTTTTCTATAAGGTCCATTGGCAAAAATGGTTTTAATTGAACTGCCATGTATATCCCTCCTAATTTGATTATAGACGCGCAAAAATCTTTTGTATCTGTTTTTGAGATGTATTTCAGTGTAAAAATATTGGGTCTACTTATATAGATAATATCGGCAGATAGACAGTAAAGGTATAGGTCTTTTGGGAAAATTGTTGAAAGAACAGGGTGTTGGCTTTAGAGATTTTTTAGAGAAAACTATGCTACAATACCAATGTATAAAGATGAAAGAATACATGGAGGGAAGTTATGAGAAAAAAATCAATTGTCACAAAAACAGCAGCTTTGTTTATGGCAACGACAGTCGGTGTTATGTCAATTGGATGTAGTACAAAGGATCAGACTACTAGCAATGAGAGAAATTCAAAAATTTCAACAGAGACAGAAGAAAGTTCAAGCGAGTATGAACAAGATGAGACAGTAACTGGAGGAATGGGGCGCTATATAGAAACAAATGTTCTAGAAGGTGAAACTTTCTATGATAAAGTAGAACAACAAATTTTAAGTGATGGCCAAATAGTTTTTCTAAATAGTCTTAAAAAACAAAAATTTGTATCAAAGGATAATGGTACAACATGGAATATGGAGACAGATGAAAGTTTTTCTCGCTTTATTGAGGAACATTATCCTGCGGCGTCAGCTATTGCAAAGGATGGAACAATTGCTATTGTTGGTATGGATAAAATAGAGGGTACAGAGAGCGATTATGAGTACAATCTTTATATTTATAATACAGATGGTACTACAAAGCAAATTTCTATTCCACTACCAGATGCAGATTCTAATTTAAGGACATTGGCATTTGATGAGCAAGGAACTTTATATGCGTTTGCGTCAGGGTGCAAAATAATCTATCAGGTGGATGTCAATGCAGGTACAGCGGAAAAGTTGTTGACACTTGAGGACACAACAGATTTGATTGAATGTAAAGATGGTATTTTAATGTGCCTGACATTTGAGAAGATTTTTTTGTATGATTTGGAAAAGAAAATTTTTATTGAAGATGAAGTGTTAGATAGCTTTGCTGAGCAAAACTATAACGGGATGTCATGGACAGGAGGAGGTTACACGGCATATACTTTTCTGGGTGCGGACAAAACTATCTATATAGCAGGAGAAAAAGGTTTGTATCGTCATGTCATTGGCGGAGGCGTAGTGGAACAGGTAATTGATGGAAGTCTTTCCTCGCTAGGAGATCCTACATATAGTATTTTGGCAATGACAATGAATGACAAAAATGAGTTTTTGGCAGCTTACAATGGTGGCAAAATTGTAAAGTTTACATATGATGCTACAGTTCCTTCTGTTCCAAATGACAAGATTACGGTTTATAGTTTAAGTGAAGATGACTTAGTAAAACAGACGATTTCAGCATATCAGACACAGTATCCCAATCTGTTTATAGAGTATCAGATTGGAATGGACGAGGGTGGCGTAACAAGGGAAGATGCGTTAAAAAAGTTAAATACACAATTGCTTAGTGGCAATGGCCCTGATGTTATTATGCTAGATGGAATTAATGTTGATACTTATGCGGAAAAAGGAGTACTGATGGATTTGTCTGATATAGTCAATGAGATTGATCAAAGTGAGGGGCTTTATAGAAACTTAATTGAACAGATTCAGACAGGCGACCAGATGTATGCAGTTCCAGCAAAGTTTTTTATTCCTGTTCTATTGGGCAATGAGGATTATGTAGGCAAAGCAAATAATTATCAGTCCATTGCAGATATGGCAGAGAAGGCAAGGGAAACGTATTCTGATACGAGTATTTTGAGTGTGTGTTCAGCAACTGGTATTATGAGAAGGTTTATGCCAGTGTGTGCACCGACATGGAAGGATGAGAATGGGCAGTTAAATCAGAGTAAAATACGAGAGTTTTTGGAGCAGTCAAAGAGACTTTATGATGTGGAGATGAACGGCACACCAGAGGAGTATATTGAGCAGTATAAACAAAATTTAATTGACGAAGATGGAAGAAATTATGAGGAAGAAAAGTACTTTATGATGATACAAGACACATTTTATCTAATGCAGCAGGCACCATTTGCATATGGGGAGGTAGTCAGTGCAAGTACTTACAGGGATATGTTGTCAGTGCCAAGGATTAAAGGATTGGAAGATACACAGATAAAACTGATGAGCGGACAGTGTGAGAATGTTTATCATCCAGGTTCAATCGCTGGGATCAATACGGCAACCAAGAATCCAGATGCGGCGAAACAGTTTGTACAAATGATGCTCGGTGCAACTGTTCAGGAGACTATGCAGTTTGGGCTTCCTGTCAATAAGAAAGCGTTGCCAGTGCAATTTGCCTATGATGAGAGTGAACTTGGGGATGATGGTGGACAGTATTATATGAGTTTTTCGACGAAGGATGGTACGCACTTTGAATATGTAATTTATCCAGTAAAGCAGGAAGGAATTGATAAGTTAGAAGCGTGGATTACACAGCTTGACACACCATATTTAAGCGATACTGTACTGGAAACAGCAATTTATACAGAGGGTGTGAAATATCTTGAGGGTATACAGGACATTGACGCAACATTGAAAGCGATTGTGGACAGTGTGGAGATTTATCTTTCTGAATAGCAGAAAATTAAAGATGCAAAGAACAGGTGTAAAAGAATGAAACGGTTTCGAGAATTTGCTTATTTTATGATTTTTATCAGTGTGAGTTTGGCAGGGGTACTAATTTTCGTGCTAATTCCGTTTGCAGATGTGGTGCGGCGGTCATTTTTTACAGTGATGTCAGGGGAGTTTGCAGGACTAGACAATTATAAAACAGTGATTCACAATCAGGCGTTTCGCCTTGCGGTAAAGAACACGCTCCATTTTGTGAGTGTGGCAATACCGCTTCTAGTTATAATTGGATTGGCCGCAGCGCTTGTGCTTAGTAAGATTCGAGATATCCATGTGATAAAAAGTCTATACTTATTTCCAATGGCAATGCCAACAGCGACAGTGGTTATTGTGTGGAGAATGTTTTTTTATAGGCAGGATTTTGAAAGTTTGGTTGTCAGCTATCTATGGAAAAACACAGGATATACCATTGTGCTATGGCTTGCAGGAATTGCAGGAATACCAAGTGAACTAATAGAAGCGTCAAAAGTGGATGGCGCAAATAAATTTCAGTGTTTGATATTTGTGAAGCTGCCATGTTTAAAGGGCAGTGTCTATACAATTGTAATTTTATCGTTTTTAAATTCCATGAAAATCTATAGAGAAGCATTTCTTGTTGGTGGTTCCTATCCAAGAAAAGATATTTATCTTTTACAGCATACATTTAACAATTGGTATGTGAATTTGGAGTTTGACAAGATGGCGGCAGCAAGTGTTTTGGTAGCTTTGGTATTGTTTGTATTTATTTTATTGTTTCAATATTATAGCCAGAGTTGAGTGATGACTACTGTATTTGTTGCTAAATAAAGATCCTTGTAATAGTAGGAGTGGAATAAAATGAGAGTAAGAAAATTTCTCCGAACAGTATTGGAGACAATTACAAAATTAATGTTTATTGCGGCAGGAATTGTTATCTGTGCGCCGGTGCTTCTTGTTGTGACGGGTTCTGTTATGGGAAAAGGAGATTTATATGAGTGTCTGGCACCTGTATTTGAACATGGAACAGGATTTGTAACATGGAAACTGATTCCACAATATCCTACAATAGAGAATTATATTCGATTGCTTTTTTACACGCCAGAATTTTTTGTATTGTTTTGGAATTCGGTGAAGATGGTTAGTTTGATTTTGTTAGGGCAGATGGTGGTAGGTATTCCAGCAGCGTGGGCATTTGCAACCTATGCAGTAAGAGGAAAAAATGTGCTTTTTACCATTTATGTTGTACTGATGCTTTTGCCCTTTCAGGTGACAATGCTTTCAAGTTATCTGACTCTTGACAGGTTGTCGTTGTTGGATACGCATTGGGCAGTCATTTTTCCTGCGGTGTTTAGCACATTTCCCATTTTTGTAATTTACGGTGGATTTCAGGCAATTCCTAGGTCCTTGATAGAGGCTGCGAGAATAGATGGCGCTGGGGAGGTTTATATATTTTTTACGGTGGGAATAGGACTTGGAAAAGGCGGAATCCTTTCTGCACTGGTACTTGGATTTTTGGAGTATTGGAATATGATTGAGCAGCCATTTGCATTTCTAGAAAATAAGACGTTATGGCCGTTATCACTATATTTGCCTGAAATTAGTTGGACGCAGGCGGGATTTGCGTTTGCAGCGTCTGTAGTAATGCTAATTCCAGCAGTTTTTGTGTTTGTGATGGGACAGGACTATTTAGAACAGGGAATTATTTATTCTGGATTGAAGGGTTAGGAACTGCCATAGGGTTATTATATGGAGGATTCGTGTTATGGAGAAGGATGAGGAGAAGCTTTTTACTCGTAAGCGAATGGAGAAGTGGATAAAGATATTTTTGATATTTTTGGCATTTGTATGGTTGTGTACAATCATTTCAAAGAGTATCTATGTGTCAGGTTTGCCAATTGTCAAAACGGATACTGTCTCAAAAAAGTATGTGGAACATGTTGTGGAGACAGATGGAATTGTGATTGCGGGTGGTGAAATTGCTGTGAATGTGCAACCGGGATTGCGGGTGGATAAGATTTATGTTCAGCAAGGGGATGTAGTTAAAACAGGGGATGTTCTTTTTATCATTGATACGGCTGACATTGCTGAGTTAATAGGCGCAAAGGAAACAGAACTTTCTAAACTTATGTGTAATCTTTCGGATTTTCAAGTGAACGCAATGATTGATGCACAGAAAAAGGAAGTGGCAATTTTATGGGCAAAGGAAGACTATGAGACGGCAGATAAGGAGACCGCACTGACGAAAGAGCGCGCAAAAGTAGCGTTGGAGAAGGCAGAGAAAGCACTTGAAAAGCATCTTGCAGACACTGTACCATACACTGCGGATAATGCGCGGCGCAATGCATGGGATGCATATCATGATTGGGTGAACAAAGGATATGGCATTACGGATAATATTACAGCAAAGGAGCGTGAAATTCAGCGATTGGAAGAACAACTTGCCGAGTTGGAAAACCATATTGATAGGATGAAAGAAAATGAATCATCAAAAGTATTGTCAGGAGCAGCAGGAAGTTCTACCAATACAGAGAATTCAAAATTAGAAAATATTGAAATAAAAAACGAAGAAACGGAGAATTTAGAATTAGAAGATGAAGAAATAGAAAATATAGAAATAGAGAATCCAAAAACAGAAAATATAGAAACAAAGGATATAGAGACAGAGAATACAGAAATAGAAAACACAAAATCAGAAGATATAGAAATAGAGCAATCAGAAATAGAAAATACAGGGATAGAGAATGCGGAAACAGAAAATACAGAATTAGAGAAAACAGAAACAGAAAGTACAGAATTAGAAAACAAAAATGCAGATATTGACAATGCAAATAAAAATATAGAAGCCATTCTTTCACAAGAATCTAAAGAAAATCAGACTTTGATAGAGGAAGAAAAACGAACTGAACTTTTGGACAAAATTAAAAAAGCAAATAAACAATTGCTTATATTACAAGAACAATTGACAAAACATAATAGAGATGCAGTTATACAGCCAGATTATTCTGCGGAGGAAGCAGCATTTGATGTGTGGCAGAATACAAAACTTACACTTGAGGAAAATGTACAGCGCGCAAAAGAAAATTATAACGATGCAAGTTATACGCGTGAGGTGACACTGCGACAGAAAATGAGAGAGATTGCGACTGCGGAAGTTACATCAAGAGCAGATTCTACTGCAAAAGTCTATGAACTTGAGATAAATCAGGCAAGGAGGCAGATAGAACAACTTCATGCAATCAAAATGCAGAAAGGAGAAATCAAGGCAAAGAATGATGGTATTGTATCGAGGATTCAAATTGAAGTTGGCAGCAGAACAATAGACACTGCGGCGATTTTGCTAACAGATGCACAACGACCTTGCCAGTTTAAGTTTCAAATTACAAAAGAGGAGGGTAAATATATTCATTTAATGGATATAGTTACTGTAAAATTGAATGGACAGTCGTCAGAAATGGATATTACAGTGGACTATTTTGCAGAGAATGCACAAGGCGGTTATGATATTACTTGTCTACTTCCTGAAAATGTGGGACAGCCTGGTTTAAGTGGGAATGTCAAAAAATCAGTACAGGGAGAATATCATAATTTGACACTACCAGTGGATGCTGTGTATGAGGAAAATAACACTTATTATATTTATACATTAAATGAAAAAGAAGGAATCCTTGGAAGCGAATACTATATTGAGAAAATTAAAGTGCAAGTGAAAGATAGAAATGACCGCTATATTGCAATTGAGCCTGGGACAATCGGTGCTGACACAAAAGTAATTATCTACGCTACAAAAGAATTGAAACAAGGACAAAGTGTGCGACCACAAGAAGAATAGAAATAAATTATTCATTACTTTTTACACCGCACAATGTACTTGCTGCATGATGTCGAAGCCAGCATATGCATCAATTGTTGCAATCTACACCAAATTATCTGAAAGGAATACAAACTTTGGCGTGGGTGTGAATTGTAACCAACTATATAAGTGAATAACAACTCTGCATTTTCATAATTGACAACCGATATGAATTGCACTATACTAGTATACGGACACTATATATAGTGTCCGTAATAAATTTTAGATACAATATAAAAGAAAAATGTATATAAGGGAGTAGGATGTAAATGAGCGAAGAAATCGATTACAGTGTGCTTTATCAGCCAAAAAAGGTGGTCTATGTAATCAAAAAAGATGGAAGCAAAGAGGCGTTTAATGTGCAGAAGGTTATTGTTGCCGTAGGGAAATCTGCCTATCGTGCATTGACAAAATTTACTGATGTGGAGAAACAGCAAATTTGTCAGGATGTTATTGATAAGGTAGATGAGATGGAGAGTGAACAGATTCCAATTCCAGTGATGCACAATATTGTTGAGAGTGCTTTGGAGGACGTGAAGCCGATTGTAGCAAAAAGCTATCGCGATTACAGAAATTACAAACAAGATTTTGTGCGTATGATGGATGATGTATACAAAAAGAGTCAATCCATTATGTATGTTGGTGATAAGGAGAATGCAAATACGGATTCTGCGCTTGTTTCCACAAAAAGAAGCCTTATTTTTAATCAGTTTAATAAGGAACTCTATCAGAAATTTTTCCTTACAACAGAGGAGATACAGGCATGTAGAGATGGATATATTTATATTCATGATATGTCAGCGCGGCGCGATACAATGAATTGCTGTCTCTTTGATGTAGAAAATGTGCTGTCTGGCGGTTTTGAGATGGGAAATATCTGGTATAATGAGCCAAAATCGCTTGATGTGGCATTTGACGTAATCGGTGATATTGTGCTTAGTGCGGCAAGTCAACAGTATGGTGGATTTACAGTTCCAGAGGTAGATAAAATTCTTGCGCCTTATGCAGAGAAAACATATCAGTCAGCCGTTGAGAAATATATTGGACTTGGTATTGAGCAGAAAAAAGCCGAGGAAGTAGCTGTCGCGGATGTGGAGCGTGAGTTTGAGCAAGGATTTCAAGGCTGGGAATACAAGTTTAATACGGTGGCAAGCAGCCGTGGCGACTATCCGTTTATCACAGTTACGGCTGGAATTGGAACAGAGCGTTTTGCGAAAATGGCAACAATTCAGATGCTCAATGTCAGACGAAAAGGACAGGGCAAAAAGGATTGTAAGAAACCTGTTTTGTTTCCAAAGATTGTATTTCTATATGATGAAAATCTTCATGGACCGGGAAAACCACTTGAGGATGTGTTTGAGGCAGGTGTCCGGTGCTCAGCAAAAACAATGTATCCTGATTGGCTTAGTTTGACAGGAAAGGGCTACATTGCCAGCATGTACAAACAATATGGTAAAGTTATCTCGCCTATGGGTTGTCGTGCATTTCTCTCTCCATGGTATGAGCGAGGCGGGATGCACCCCGCAGATGATAAAGATGCACCAGTATTTGTGGGGCGTTTTAATATTGGGGCTGTCTCATTGCATCTTCCAATGATTCTTGCAAAATCAAGACAGGAAAGTAGAGATTTTTATGAGGTACTTGATTATTATTTGAATCTAATTCGGCAGTTGCATATTAGAACTTATGCATATTTGGGAAATATGCGTGCTTCGACCAATCCGCTGGCGTACTGTGAGGGAGGCTTTTTGGGTGGTCATCTTAAGCTTTCCGATAAGATTAAACCGCTGTTGAAATATGCGACAGCTTCTTTTGGCATTACGGCATTTAATGAGCTTCAGATGTTGTACAATGGGAAATCTCTTGTGGAGGATGGAGCATTTGCTCTGGAGGTTCTTGAGTACATCAATAAAGAAGTCAACCGCTTTAAAGAGGAAGACGGAAATCTATATGCGATCTATGGCACACCAGCAGAAAATCTTTGCGGTTTGCAAGTGAAGCAGTTCAGGGCACAGTATGGCATTGTGGAAGGTGTTTCAGATAGGGAATATGTTAGCAATAGCTTTCATTGTCATGTGACAGAGGACATCACGCCGATTGAAAAACAGGATTTGGAGTATCGGTTTTGGGAGTTGTCCAATGGTGGTAAGATTCAATATGTGAAATATCCGATTGACTATAATATTTCTGCAATTAAGACTCTTGTGAGACGCGCGATGGAGATGGGATTTTATGAGGGAGTCAATCTCTCTCTTGCATACTGTGATGATTGTGGTCATCAGGAGTTGGAGATGGATGTGTGTCCAAAGTGCGGCAGCAAAAATTTGACCAAAATTGACCGCATGAATGGTTATCTATCGTACTCTCGTGTTCATGGAGATACTAGACTAAACGATGCAAAGATGGCCGAAATAGCAGAGCGCAAGAGCATGTAGGGCGGAGGTTTGAAAAATATGAGATATCACAATATCACAAAAGATGATATGTTAAATGGTGACGGGTTAAGAGTCGTTTTATGGGTTGCAGGGTGTGAACATTGCTGCAAAGGCTGTCAGAATCCTATGACATGGGACCCTGATGGAGGACTGCTGTTTGACGATGCTGCAAAGGCGGAGATTTTTGACCAGTTGGACAAGCCCTATATTGAAGGAATTACATTTTCAGGCGGTGATCCACTGCATTGTGCCAATCGTGATGGGATAAAAGCGCTTGCGCGAGAAATTAAGGAGACATATCCCAATAAGAATATTTGGTTATATACTGGTGATGTGTGGGAAAACGTTATGCAATCTTCAATGGTAAAATATATTGATGTGCTTGTTGATGGGGAATTTGTACAGGAGAAAAAGGATGCGACACTTTTGTGGAAGGGAAGTAGTAATCAGCGTGTTATTGATGTGCAGGCTACTTTAGCACAAGACAATCCACGAGTTCCTGTGCTTCACTGCGGAAATTATGATGATATTCCTATGGGGCGAGAAATTGCTGGAGTATCCGAACAAAATATTGTGCCGTTTAGCTCAGAGGAAGGTTGTACAATCAAGAGAAATGCTTGTGAGGCATAAGAAGATAAATAGCTTTGGGAGGCAGATGTGAATATAAAGATAAAATATTTTACAGATAAAGTACAAAAGTTAGAGAAAATAGTAAAAGGAAATTGGATTGATTTAAGAGCTTCTGAAGATGTAGAAATGAAGCAAGGTGAATTTAAATTGATTCCGCTTGGAATTGCAATAGAATTGCCAAAAGGGTACGAAGCGCATATAGTTCCAAGAAGTTCTACTTTTAAAAATTTTGGATTGATACAAGTAAATCATCAAGGTGTTATTGATGGGCCGGACCGCGAAACTGGTGAGGGCGGTTATTGTGGGAATGATGACCAATGGTTTGTTCCGATGTATGCAATGCGTGACACAACAATTCATTTAAATGACCGTATTTGTCAGTTTCGGATTATGGAGCAGCAGCCAGAGATTATTTTTGAGGAGGTTGCAGAACTTACAGGAACAAATCGTGGAGGATTTGGTTCGACTGGTAAAAATTAGAGAAAAAGTAATGTTTGAATTTATTTTACCCTTTTGGAAATACTGTTTTTGATATTGAAATTTCCGTTATAGAAAACAGGAGGGTGGATATGAGAACATCACAATTAAAAATTACAGATGTGCACGCAAGAGAAGTACTAGATTCTAGAGGAAATCCAACGGTAGAAGCAGTGGTCACAGTGAATGATTGCTGCGAAGGAAGGGCAAGTGTGCCATCAGGAGCGAGCACTGGAAAATTCGAGGCAGTGGAACTAAGAGATGGCGAAATGCGATATATGGGTCTTGGTGTGGAGAAGGCTGTCAATAATGTAAATACCAAAATTCGAGATAAACTAATCGGTGTTGATGTGTGCAGTCAGAAATTGATTGATCATATTTTAGTAGATACAGATGGAACAGACAACAAAGGAAATCTGGGTGCTAACGCTACATTAAGTGTATCTATGGCGGCTGCGCGTGCCGCTGCAAACGCACTGGGAATGCCGTTGTATCGATATTTAGGCGGTGTAAAAACAGATCGACTTCCTGTTCCTATGATGAATATTTTAAATGGTGGTAGACATGCCACAAATACCGTTGACTTTCAGGAGTTTATGATTATGCCTGTTTCGGCAGCAAATTTCCGAGAAGCATTGCGAATCTGTGCGGAAATTTATCATAATCTTAAAAAGATTTGTCATAAAAGAGGACTTTCAACGGGGGTAGGAGATGAAGGTGGATTTGCTCCAGATCTTCCAGATGCGTTTGCTGTGCTGGATTTAATTGTGGAGGCGGTTAAGGCAGCAGGATATACTCCAGGACATGATATTAAAATTGCATTGGATGTGGCTGCTTCTGAATTATATAATGAAGAAGATGGCACTTATCATTTTAGTGGAGAGACAGAACTAAAACGTCGAAAGGCAAGTGTGGATGGCAATGGTGCATGTGCGTGCTATGAGGCAGGTAAGGAGTTTGATGTCAAGGACAATGAACCAATTATCAAACGTACAACGGAAGAAATGATTGCATATTATGAGCAACTGATAGAGCGTTATCCGATTATCTCGATAGAAGATGGATTGGCAGAGGACGATTGGGATGGATGGGCAGAACTTACCAGAAGAATTGGAGAGAAAGTTCAGCTTGTAGGAGACGATTTATTTGTGACAAACACAAAGCGTCTTGACGCAGGGATTAAGAAACATGTTGCAAATGCTATATTGGTCAAGGTAAATCAGATTGGAACAGTGAGTGAGGCCATTGAGGCTGTGGAGATGGCGCAACACAATGCCTATAAAGCAGTGATTAGCCATAGAAGCGGTGAGACGGAAGATTCCTTTATTGCGGATTTGGCAGTAGCGATGAACGCAGGACAAATTAAGACGGGTGCACCATGTCGAAGTGATAGAGTGGCAAAATATAATCAACTGCTGCGCATTGAAGAAGAGATTGATTTGGTTTCTCGATATTTAGATCCATTTAATAAGATTTAGAAATGTAGTACAGGACTTTGTATTTTAGAGCAAAGTCCTGTTTTTATGCACACAGGCACTCAAAAGAAATTTGTCATCAAACCGATTTATCGGTTCCTGACGGGGCCCGGCGCGAGTAGGGGAAGATAAATCTTCTCTACTTGATTGTGCAGACTCATGCAGAGAAAATAAGTCGCTAAAGCAGCGCACTAATCATGCAAATTATTGTTTGAATTTGGTAAAAATATAGAAAAATAACTAAAATTTCACAACAATAATATGGTAAATATAGGCAAAATGCGAAATTTACATAATTTTTTTCAATAATATAAAAAAATTCCAAAATTCACCGATATATATAATGCGCAGCAAAATATGAGTTAAAACAGCTATAAGAGATGTGAATCAATACCCTAATATGCCAACAGACATGTTTTATAGTTGCTTAGCAAAATATTTTCAAGATAGGGTGTCTAATGTTCTGGATTATAATTCAGAATATTAGATACCCTATTTTGATAATGATAAGCCTATTTTGAAATTTTTTATTCACAGATATATAGCATGTATTTTATAGTGTTGTTTAGTATGTTAGACCATTAAATTCAGTAGTAGTCCCACCATACGCATAACTGACAGGAAGGCAGACTAAAGAAGGTTTTTCTCGCCAGTTTTCGTCCAGCAGAAGCCGCACACACATTTTTGCAATATCTGGTATCGGCTGGACAATAGTAGAGCACAGATAATTTTTGTCACCGAAAAAGCGGATGCCGTCAAAACCGATGACCTGCACGTCTTCAGGAACTCGTTGGTTTAGTCTGTGTAACATCTTCATCACGAAGTAGGCAAGTCCGTCTGTCACACAAAAGATGCCGTCAAAGGACAGTTTCCCGTCAACGACGTGGCTTGCGAGAAACACTTCAAATTCTTTATAGGACTCATTATCATCCAGAATCTTCATTTCATAGTGCAAACCGCGGGCGAGACAGCCGTTTTCAAAGCCAGCCTTGCGCTTGTTTGGCTCGTTACTGATAGAGGATCCTTTGCGCAGGAAGGCGACATTTCTGCAGCCGAGATCGGACAGCTTTTCGGCTGCAAGCTGTCCTCCGGCAAAATTATCGCTGGATACACAAGGGATTTCAGGGCTGATGCAGCGGTCAAATGACACGAAGGGAATTCCCTTGCTGATGACTAGATTCGGGTTGTAGGTCAATCCGATTATGCCGTCTACTTTGTTCTGCTGTGCCATGGCGATATACTCTTGTTCGGAGTTGGAATCATAGTCTGTAGAGCAGAGCAACATGCGATAATTTTGTTTTAAAAGTGTCAGGTTGATATGGTAAGCAAGAGAGGCATAAAATGGCTCCTCTGTGTTTGGAATTAGTAGGACAACAGTGTGTGTTTTATCCGCCCGGAGTCCCTGCGCATAGCCGTTAACCTGATAGTTTAGTTTCTGGATGGCGTTCTCTACTCGGATTCGATAGGATTCCCCGACGGGCAGACCATTTACTACTTTAGATACCGTTCCAAGAGCGACACCCGCTTCTTTTGCCACATCTTTCATTGTCGGTTCTGAGGTTTGCCCTTTTTGGGTGTTTTGCGGGATTCTTTTCATTATATTTCTTACGTCATTTCCTCCAAGGTTTTTCATAGGATAATCCTTTCGATGTTCCTTCCTTTAAAAATAGATATTTTATATAAGCTATGGCATTGTCTGTGCGCGGTGAGTTTGCAATAATCCCAAGATAGACGGGTTCTGCAAATCCAGCGTTTCTGATAAGCTGCGTGCGGGACAGATCAATGCCATAGTAGTGTTCCTCCGTTACAGCCTCGTAAGGGAGAGAAGTGTCTAATTGATGTTCAATTGCATTGTCCTCTAATATAATGAGATTCGCGGTGAGGTCTGACTTGATGGATTCATACAAGCTAACATCAGTTTGTGGAAGAAATTCTGCGAGATCGTACAAGTAACCATTTTGTGAAAATGCGTCAAATGCTTCTCTGTTCATAAGAACAACATCAAGCAGTTCTCCGTCAATCATGGCAAGAATTTTAATGCGGGAGGCATAAGTATACTGGTAATATGCATTTTGGTCGTCGTCTGTCAGATACAGTCCTGTGTATAATTCTAGTTGATTCTGAGAAGGATTCAGGTTTAGGTAATCTAGGAAATCATCGTGGAGTCCTTTTATCAGAGTCTCTCCTGCATTTACATTGACAAGTGCAGTATACAGAACGCGCTCTTTTTCCGTAAAGTGATTATATAATATATAGAAGATGACATAGAGCAGAATCGCGACGATTACGAGCGGTAGCTTATAGTAATCCCAGATATACTGCAATTTTGCCTTGCCTTTCAGCGTTTTTAGATTTTTGTCCTGTAGAGTTCTCATATAGATTCACTTTCTTTTAGTTCGACTGGTTCCTGCATTGTAACCACCTCCTGTTTTTCTTGACAGAGCAGCAGGATATTGGAGAGCAGGTAAGAGCAAAGCAATGCGCACAATCCTTCACCAAAGATAATAATAGGGGTGAAAACATTGATGATAACAAACGCCATCGCAAAATAAATTACAGCCATGACTGCTGTGCAGAGCAAAAAACGCATACCAAGCATAATCGAATTTTTGAACATTGCTCTTATGGTATTGTCAAATCTCGCAAGCAGCGGGAATATGTACATCAGAATAATAGCATACGCGACAACACCAACGAGAAAAACTGCTGTGGTAACAGTCCAGAAGGCATTTTCAAAGTGCATGTGGTAAAATATATAACCATCAAATCCTAGAACAATTCCCACAACGAGAAGAATCAGCCAGATAATGGTACTCTGCCTAAAATTTTCTTTAAATGAGTGGAAAAATGCTTTTGTCAGACTGTTTTCCTCGTTCTTGACAACTTTCAAAGTGACATAGAACAAAGCAGTTGTCGAAGCGCCGATTGTGAAAATAGGCAGACAGCAGACCAACCATAGAATATTTAAATATGCACTGTAGGTTATTTTGGTGATAAAGTTCATAACTGGTCCTTCCATATTAAATATGCCGCGCATAAAAATTCTCCCTTCTATATGTAAATACAAATCTTTAAAACTGTTAAATTTTAATCTTCTGTTGATTCTCTGTAGATCAGGCTGGTTTCTGTATAAATCCTACGGAAGTTCAGCGATGGTTCCTTGATTCTCGACATGAGCAGGTGTATTGCGGAGAAACCCATAATCTGGCTGTGGATATGGATCGTGGTCAGTGTGGGGGATGTCACGTGCGATTCTGGAGAATCATCAAATCCGCATAGATAGATATCCTGCGGCACACGGATTCCTAGCTGTTTGAACACATACATAGTGTCCACGGCCGCAAAGTCGTTTGCGCAGATAAACACATCTGGCAGTTCCTTCAGGTTCTGAATTTCTTCCAGCAGATATTCACGATAGGGGCTATACCCCGGAATTTTGGCGCCTTTTTTGTTTTTCGTAATGCAGTATTCTTTGGGGCAGGAGAGTCCCGAGAGGTACATGGCGTTGCGGTAACCGAGGAACCGCTCATAAAAGGACTGGCAGTGTGAGATGTCGCCGATAAATCCAATGCGTTTTTTTCCTCTGCGAATCATCTCGCTTACAAAACAGCCAATATTTGTCTGGTTATCCATATAGAGACAGTCTGATTTCAGTGGATGATTAAGATCTGCCACTGGCGTATCCACAAAGAGTGTCGGCGTGTCGAGTTTACAGAGCATGTGACAGTAGTCCTTGTTAAACATCTCAACACAGATAATTCCGGCAGTTCTTTCTTCATTGTAGGAGCTGGGAAGAGACAGGTTCTCGATCTCATGCTCCTGAAGTCGATGCATAGTGAAGCCATAACCTAATCCAGAAAGTTCTCTTTGGAATTTGTCTAACATAGTTGAGGCGAAGTGGGAGTTTCCTATAAAACTGGAGGTAAACAGTGATATCTCCCGCTTGTCTGTCTCGGGTGGGAGAGAGACCTCTGCTTTGCCGGAGCCATAGATATTTACATAGGAAAATTGTTTATATCCCATTTCGACTGCCTTTTTCAAAACACGTTCCCTAGTAGCGTCGGCGAGCAGCCCTGTGTTATTAATTGCTTTGGATACAGTGTTGCGGGAGACACCCAGCGCGTCTGCGATGTCCTGAATGGTAACACGGTCAGCCATGGATAATCACATCCTTTCTAAATTTGTTTTTGAAATACTGATATTATTATAATGTAAAAGAGAGAATGTGTCAAATGTAAAAATAAACAAAAAGTCATTTTTCCGAAAAAAAGATAAAAATATCTGCAAATAATCGGCAAGTAGAACACTAAATATAAAATTATAAAAAAAATTTCAGCAAAATTGTAAAAATACTATTGACAAAATGTAAAAAAATATGATAACTTGTATTTACAGATGTTGAATCGCGATTTTTACAAATGCACAAAAGAAAAGAAACAAATGTAACTTCTAAAAAGAACTGAAAACAAAAATTCAGGACTAAACAAAACAAGAAAGGAGCAAAACAATGGGCAAAACAAAAACCGTTACTGCAAACAAGAAAAATGCCGGTTTGCACAACTCGCTTGTCTATGTTGTCCAGCACTGGCAGCTCTATGTATTCTTCCTGCTCCCAGCGTTGGCGCTGACGATTATCTTCCGCTATATTCCCATGGGTGGAATCCTAATCGCCTTTGAGAAGTATAATCCAATCCGCGGCATACTGGGAAGCGAGTGGGTGGGGTTCAAGCATTTCCAACGCTTTCTGTCATCGCCTGATTTTCTGAGCTATCTGGGAAATACGATTAAGTTAAGTGTTTTCGGTATGCTTTGGGGATTTCCGGTTCCAATCCTTCTGGCATTTTTGCTGAACAGAATTGAGCGCAAGAGCGTAAAAAAGAAAATTCAGTTGGTGCTTTATATGCCAAACTTTATCTCTGTTATTGTACTTTGCGGTATTGTTAGAATTTTCTTATCTGTCACAGGTCCGGTCAATCTGCTGCTTGGCACACAGATTAATTTTATGACTATGCCACAGGCATGGCGTACTATCTATATTGCCAGCGGTATCTGGCAGGGCGCAGGCTGGGGTTCTATTATTTATACAGCGGCACTGTCAAATGCAAGTACAGAACTAAAAGAAGCGGCAGTGATTGATGGAGCAAATATTTTCCAGCAGATTAAGGCGGTGGAGTGGCCTGCGATTAAAAGTACGGTAGTTATCCAGTTTATTATGCAGGCAGGAAATATTATGAGTGTCGGATTTGAGAAGGCTTATGCACTGCAGACCGATTTAAACCTTACATCGTCAGAAATCATTGCAACCTACGTATATAAGAAAGGTCTTATTAACGGTGATTACAGCTTTTCAACCGCAGTGGGATTATTCAACACGGTCATCAATGTAATATTGTTGGTTGCTGTGAACAAGATTGTTGCAAAAATGAATGATGGCCAGGGAATATAAAGGAGGAGCAGCATGAAAAAGAAGAGTAGATTTGCTAGATATTCTTTGCAGGACAAGGCATTATTGACAATAGGCTACATATTGCTTGGATTGTTTGTCATTGCGATTATTGTTCCCATGATTTACATTATTGTGGCATCATTTATTGACCCTGTTACTTTACAGAACAAGGGAATTACCTTTGATTTTAGTAAATGGACGCTGACTGCATATGAGCGTGTTATGACCAATAAGCAGATATGGGTTGGTTTTAAAAATGCAGTTATTTATTCTGTGGTATTTACTTTTGTTTCGGTTCTAGTTACGATGTTGGCAGCTTATCCTATGTCAAGATCAGATTTCAGAGGAAGAAAGCTCTTTAATATTATTTTTGTAATTACCATGTTCTTTGGAGGCGGTTTGATACCAACTTACTTGTTAATCAGTAATATGGGTTTGAAAAACAGCATGTGGGCGATTATCCTTCCAGGAGCCTTCAGTGTTTGGAACATGATTATCGCAAGAACATATTATCAGGGTATTCCGGGTGAACTTAGAGAAGCCGCTGACGTGGACGGTGCAAATGAGCTTACGTTTTTTTTCAAGATTCTGCTGCCAGTATGTATGCCCATCATTGCGACGCTGTCTCTGTGGCAGTTTGTTGGCATGTGGAACAGTTACTTTGATGCAATGATTTATTTGGATGAAACTTCAAAACAACCCTTGCAGCTTGTACTTCGCGCAATCTTGATTCAGAGTAAGCCTGATGAGGGAATGATTTCAGATATGCAGAGTACTGCAGAGCGTGCACAGCTCAGTGAGTTGCTCAAATATGCAACCATTATTATTTCAAGTCTTCCGCTGCTTGTCATGTATCCTTTCTTCCAGAAGTATTTTGACAGCGGAGTTATGGCAGGTTCTGTAAAGGGTTAATTAGGAACTGGGAATGTAAAAGTAAATAAAGAGAAAAGGAGAGTAATTATGAAGAATAAGTTGGCAAAAAGAGTAATGGTTCTTGCGCTGGCAGCAAGTATGTTCGCTTCCTTGACAGCATGTGGTGGGAACAAGTCAAATAATACATTGAATACTGGGGAAATGCAGGAAGTGGATGTAGCAGATCTTCAATTCCCATTGGCTGAGAAAACGACCCTGACTGGAATGACACAGTATCCGGCAAATACAGAATCCGATCCGAATAAGCGTACTATTTTCAAACGTCTGCAGGAAAAGACCAATGTAGAGATTGAATGGAAAGCAATTCAGGGTGATCAGTGGGGTGAAAAGATTACACTGGCAATGGCGGATACAAGTACATTGACAGATTTTATTTTTTCCGCAGGATTTGGCGACAATGATTTGCTACGGTACGCTGACCAGGGAGTCATTATTCCACTAGAAGAGTATATTGATGCTTATATGCCAAATTTGAAAAGTATATTTGACAAGTTCCCTGAATACAGGAAAATGAGTACGGATACCAATGGTCATATATGGGCGCTTCCATGGATTGAGCAGCTTGGTTCTGAGAAGACAGCAATCCAGAGTGTGGGTGATATGAGTTTTATCAATAAAAAGTGGCTTGATTTTCTTGGGCTGAAGATTCCGACAACTGTTGACGAGTTTGAGCAGGTATTGATCGCTTTTCGGGATCATGCTTCAGAGCTGCAGAAGGAATTTAATATTGATGGAAGCATTATTCCAATGTCCTGTATTGTAAATGATGGAAATCAGGACCCGGCTATTTTGATTAATGGATTTGGCGAAGGATATGGCGATAATGATCAAGGCAGGCATATTGCTGTTACGGATGATAAGAAAGTGATTTGCACCGCAACACAACAGGGATTTAAAGATGGAATTACTTGGCTGCACTCTCTGTATGAGCAGGGGTTAATTGATCCAGAGGCATTTACACAGGAATGGTCTACTTATGTTTCAAAAGGGAAATCGGGACGTTACGGCGTATGTTTTAGCTGGGACGCCGCCAATATTATAGATGATTTTGCAGGTTGGGTGCCGCTTCCCGCACTGACAGCAGATGTCAGAAATATTACGCCTGAGAATGGTTCCTTTACCAGCGGCTATGACCGCGGACGTTGTGTTGTGACTGCTGTTGCAAAGAACCCCGCGCTTGTATGTGCATGGCTTGATCAGATGTATGATCCGTTCCAGTCTCCGCAAAATAATTGGGGAACATATGGCGAGGATGATGACTTCGATATCTTTGTACTTGGAAAGAATGCAAACGGGGAGGATATGCTGCAGCATGCACCGCTTGGAGATGCTTCTCCTGTAGAAGTAAGAGAAGCTGAAAGCGTAAACGGACCGCTGGCGATACTGGATGAATACTATGGTGTCTATGTTACCTGTCCAGATGATGCACAGTATCGTCTGGACTGGATCAAGGATTATTACACGCCGGATATGAACACAAAGTATGTTTATCCAAATGTATTTATGAGTCAGGAGGATACAGAGGAGCTTTCCAACCTACAGACTGATATTACAAAGACAATCAATGCAAAGAGGTCTGATTGGATTATGAATGGATTCACAGACGCGGACTGGGACGAGTATATTAAGAGTCTTGACGCTTATGGACTAAGTGATATGCTTGCGATTTTCCAGAAGTATCTTGACGCGTATTACGAATAAAATTAAATAGTATTTATAAGTTTGAAAAGAGTTGGCTGTACTGCCGGCTCTTTTCAGTAAAAATAATTTAGTAAAAGCAATATAAGTTGTAAGGAAAGGGTAAAAGGTGATTGGTTATGAACAGCCAGACACTGCGCGAGGCGCGCAAATATGAAGAAGCTTCAGAAAAAATGATATCGGCGGACCACAGACCGGCATTCCACCTATCTGTTCGTACAGGGTGGTTAAACGATCCGAATGGATTCTCTTATTATAATGGAAAGTACCATATGTTTTATCAATATAACCCCTACGATTCACATTGGGATTCCATGCACTGGGGTCACGCTGTGAGTGAGGACCTGCTGCACTGGGAATATTTGCCCGCAGCGCTTGCGCCAGACGAGTCGTATGACAGGGACGGATGCTTTTCGGGAAGCGCAGTGACACTGCCAGATGGCAGGCAGCTACTGATGTACACCGGTGTCGTGCGAGAGCGGCATAACAACGGCGCCATTGTTGACAGCCAGAATCAGTGCATTGCAGTGGGCGATGGTGTGGATTACGAGAAGTGTGAGAATAATCCAGTAATAAATGCACAGGATTTGCCAGATGGATTCAGCAGACATGATTTTCGGGATCCGAAAATGTGGCAAAAAGAGGATGGAACTTATTGCTGTGTAATTGGAGGCAGAACGGAAGATGGAGGAGGACAGATTTTGCTGTTTTCCAGTTCTGACGGATTCTCATGGAAGTACGAGAAGGTGCTTGCGGCAAACAATAACCGTTTTGGTCTGATGTGGGAATGTCCAGATTTCTTTATTTTGGATGGTAAAGCGGTTTTGCTCACCAGCCCACAGGATATGCTTCCAGTTGGATTTGAATACCACAATGGAAACGGAACCTTGTGTCTGATCGGTGATTTTGACGAGGCGACAAGTACCTTTACGGAACAGTATAACCAATCGATTGATTACGGTATTGACTTCTATGCGCCGCAGACAGTACTGACACCGGACGGACGACGCGTTATGATCGGGTGGATGCAGAACTGGGATACCTGCAGCATCAAGGCTCAAAATACATTGTGGTTTGGACAGATGAGCATTCCAAGGGAACTGCATGTTAAAAATGGCAGGCTGTACCAGACGCCAATACAGGAACTGAATCAGCTACGGCGCAATCGGGTGGAATACCATGATGTGCTGTTAGGAAACAAAATCAGTGACAGAATTGTGCTGAAGGAAATTAGCGGGCGGAAAGTTGATATGGAGTTGACCATTAGACCAGAGGAGGGACAGGATATTTACCATGAGTTTGTCCTGAATTTTGCGGAGGATGATAAATGCCACACGTCGCTGAGCTTTCATACTAGAAATTCGATATTGAAGATCGACAGAAAGTTCTCTGGTTCGAGGAGGGCAATTATACACCAGCGTAGGAGTCTTGTCAACAGTGAGAATAGTGTGTTGAAGTTACGGGTAATCTTAGATCGTTTCAGTGTAGAAATTTTTGTCAATGATGGGGAACAGGCAATGACAGCAACAATCTATACAGAACAGAAGGCGGATGGTATTTCTTTTATGGCAGACGGCGCTGTGCGGATGGACATTACCAAATATGAGCTGGCTGATTAATGATATAGAAATATATCGCTTTGCAGCTGTGGTTGGCGCGGTATAACGGATTGTAAACATCAGATGAGAGGGTGCGAATGGGAAGTGAAAATAAGGAAAAACAGTTTGACGTGATGGCGATAGGGGAACTATTGATTGATTTTAAATTGTGGAGGCGTTAAACAATGAAAAATAAGCTTAAGCTATTTACTGGTATCTTCTGTATGTTGGTCAGTTTTCTGCTCTGCAGCTGCGGACAGTCCAGCGCGAAGGATAAAGATTTTTCCGAATTGACAACACCGGGGAGTCAGGAGGAGGCGTATGAGTACCACACATTTTTCCTGCCTGCCAAGGATGGTTCAATTCAGCCATATGTTGGGGATATCATGCCATATTACGAGGATGGAATGTATTATTTTTACTATCTGAAGGACGGTGGTGATTCCTACCACCATTCCATATATCTTACGACAACAAAGGATTTTGTGACTTACACGGAACAGGATGAGGTGGTACTCAAAGCTTCTGATACCGGGCAGGATGCTTGGATTGGCACGGGGTCTGTCGTGAAGGCAGGCGGCAAGTATTATTTCTTCTATACGGGTCATGCGGACTCTGACGATGTGGAATACAAGGAAAAAATAATGGTTGCCGAGAGTGATAATCTGACAGCGTTTCACAAGATTGCAGACTGGGAGATCACGCCCCCTGACACCCTTGGGCAAAAAAATGATTTCAGGGACCCGCAGGCCTATTATGAACCAGATACAGACACGATATCCCTGACAATAACAGCGTCGAAGGACAATGTGGCAAGGATCCTGAAGTATACGGTCAGCGCGGACCTACAGGAAATGCAGTATGATGGCATTATTTTCACCAATACTGTCGGGGATTTCTGGAATCTGGAGTGCAGCGATACGTTCAAAGTAGGTGATAAGTGGTATCTGACGTACTCTGCGCAGGATGATACGCTCTGGTACGCCTCCGCCGATGAACGATTTGGACCTTATTCCGAGGCAAAGCGCCTGGATGGAAAGCTGTTTTACGCGGCAAAACATGTAGAGGATGGCGAAAACGCGTATATGGCAGGCTGGGCAAGAAGGTCAGAATCCCCTACCTCCACACGGAGTGTTTCGGCATGGGCGGGGAATCTGGTCGTACAAAAGATCATCCAGAAAGAAAACGGGGACCTGGCGCTGGCTCCGGCAGACACGGTTATGCAGCAGTTTCAGAACAAACGCAGACTGATGGTTGATAACGCGCAGGCATTAATTGAAGCAGATTCTACATATCAGTATATCGATGTGTGCACTTGTTACGAAAGGTTTCTGCTCAAAGGAAACTTTACATATTCGGGAAGCGGCTCTTTTGGGCTTTGCTTTGACTATAATGGCGAGACCGATAAATACAAACTAATTTCAATCTGCCCAGATGATAATCTACTTCAGCTTTCTTTTAATAAGGGAGGCACACCGATTGCGGAGACGGAAGTTCATCTTGAGTCTGGAAAAGAGTACTCTTTTTCGTATATACAGGAAGGATCTGTGGGGGTGTTTTATATTGACGATATGGCGGCACTGACAGTCAGGCTGTACGGTGTGAGCGGAAAGCCGATTAAGCTGTTTGCTGAGAACAATAGCGTGACGTTTTCCGCATTGGAGCAGTATTCAAATTGATTTGAAGAAGTTGTTTTGAATAGTACACCATCCGGTTAGAAATTGGGTGGTGTACTATAATTATTTATTGTGCATGGGAAAGGGGAAAGAAATGAACATTATTAAAAAAGAAAAGAAATGGATTGCTGTTTATTTGACTTTTTCTTTGCTTCTGACCGCTATTCGGTTGATAAATCCCCTTCTGGTATCAAGATTTTTTGATAATGCGGGTGGTTCGGATATTGAATACTTGTTAAAAATTGTCCTGATACTATTGTTCTCCTCCATATGCGGGGGCTTTTTAAACATTTTTTGTGCGATTTTAGATACAAAAGTCAGAAACAGGATCGTCCGGAAAGCAAAGAAAGAGTATTTGGAAAAGCTGCTGCGTCTTAATTATGAAACGCTTGAGAAAATGGATTTTGGTGATAGGAAAACCAGATACGATTTCAATGAGGTTTATGGAGAATTAGCGGTTTCTTTTATTTCCAATACAATCATTGAACTGTTCACCTGCGCGTTTATTTTCATTTATTTGCTGACAATAAACAGGATCATGACGGCAGTCTTTGTAGTTTGTCTTCTGGTAAATTCCGTTCTTGAATTTCATATCGGTAAAATCAGTTACAAATTTTCGAAAGAGGTCACAGAGATCGTATCCGAGGGCGAATCGAAGGTCTGTAATGCCTTGAAAAACATAGCTTATATCAAAACGAATCATTGTGCAGATATTATTGTGAATAATATAGACGCCCATCAACTGCGCCTGTCACGAAGGCAGGAGCAGCACACAAAGGAAGTTGTTTCCATTGATAATTTAAATTCACAGATTTACAAATTGATTGAAGTGATCATATTTGCGGCCGCTGCCTTTATGTTAAAAAATAATACCATTTCGGTGGGGCAGATCTATTTATTCATTAATTATATGGGCTGGATAGACAACGCATTCTCAACGATTTGGGATAATCATATAAAATATAAGGCATCAAAGGCAAAAATTGACACGATAGAATCAACTTTTGAAAACACAGGTGATATCAATAGTGAATCTCCGTGTATGGTTCCTAAAGACAGAGTATCTTCACTTACGGTAAGCGATGTAGGTTTTCAATATCATCCGGGAGAATTTGAAATCTGCAGTCTGAATATGAATCTGGAAAAAGGTGATTTTGTTGCCATTGTCGGCGGGTCTGGCTGCGGAAAGTCAACACTGATGAAGCTTATAAGCGGATTGTACCACCCAAAAACCGGAAAAATTCTATACAACGGCGAAGATATCACAACCCTTTCTCCAGAAAGCCGATCCTATATGATGTCATATGTTTCGCAAAACATTGCAATAATGGATGGCAGGTTATACGATATTGTCGATTTTTTAAACACAGGCGCATCAAAGGAAGCCATTTGTCATGCGCTAAGACTTGCCGGTTTATCGCAATTTGTCAGTGGCCTGGAAGACGGTCTGGACACTTATATTTCGGAAAGCGGTATCAATTTGTCAGGCGGCCAGCTGCAGCGCCTGGCTGTTGCACAGGCAATGATTTACAGCAAGGAAGTGTACCTGTTTGATGAAATTACTTCCGGTTTATATGACCTGACACAGAAACAGTTGATAGAGAATCTCAAAAGCATATCAGATGATAAAATAATGATTTTTGTCACACACAGGCTTAATGCTTTGGGTCAATTTAATAAAGTGTTTAGAATTGAAAATGGTACGATGAGTCAAATCAGGTGAGCCCCAGAACTTTTCACAAAATGTGAAGGAACAGGATGTTCATGAATTGATTGAGGACGCCAAAACCCTGTGCTGCTTATGGCATGGGGTTTTTTGAGGGTGTTGTGTTTGATTTCTGGTATACGTATTGACTTTGCTTTAAAAAGTTTTTGGACATAACAATACAAATCTGGTATACTAATTATGATTTATATCAGTTCAAATCTGGTATACTAATTATGATTTATATCAGTTTCCGAGGCAAAGCGCCTGGATGGAAAGCTGTTTTACGCGGCAAAGCATGTGGAGGATGGCGAAAACGCGTATATGGCAGGCTGGGCAAGAAGGTCAGAATCCCCTACCTCCACACGGAGTGTTTCGGCATGGGCGGGGAATCTGGTCGTACAAAAGATCATCCAGAAAGAAAACGGGGACCTGGCGCTGGCTCCGGCAGACACGGTTATGCAGCAGTTTCAGAACAAACGCAGACTGATGGTTGATAACGCGCAGGCATTAATTGAAGCAGATTCTACATATCAGTATATCGATGTGTGCACTTGTTACGAAAGGTTTCTGCTCAAAGGAAACTTTACATATTCGGGAAGCGGCTCTTTTGGGCTTTGCTTTGACTATAATGGCGAGACCGATAAATACAAACTAATTTCAATCTGCCCAGATGATAATCTACTTCAGCTTTCTTTTAATAAGGGAGGCACACCGATTGCGGAGACGGAAGTTCATCTTGAGTCTGGAAAAGAGTACTCTTTTTCGTATATACAGGAAGGATCTGTGGGGGTGTTTTATATTGACGATATGGCGGCACTGACAGTCAGGCTGTACGGTGTGAGCGGAAAGCCGATTAAGCTGTTTGCTGAGAACAATTCTGTGACATTTTCAGCGTTGGAGCAGTATTCTAACTGATGAAAAGAATTGAAATAGTGTGGGACAAATTTTAATTTTGTGGCGTTGGATTGTTGCTCAATTACAGTTGGGGACCATGTACTTTTTGGCACAAACTGCACCATGGCAACGCCTATGCACCCATTTTGCCCACAAGAGCGAACTCTGTATTTGGAGTATGCGAAACCGATTGTGATTGGTAATGACTGCTGGATTGCTTCGGATGTAACTATCTGTGGCGGGGTTATGATTGGAGATGGCTGCGTTATCGGTGCCGGAGGCGTTGTCACTAGTACACCGTTTTTTAATTCCTCATATACCAAGCACTCGCTATTTGTATACGAAGATTAAAAAAACGGTGTACTAGTGATATTTCAGCACATTCGTTAGCGGCGGGCAACCCTGCAAGGTAATCCGGCAGATCACAGATGATGATTTGACGGGGATTAAGAGATAAATAAGTTTTGTTTGAAACAGGGCTGTCGTGAATGACAGCCCTGTTTGTATTATTTTCAAAAACTTTTCTAAAAGGTTGCCATTTTTTGATTTTTTCCCGTAGTAAGTTATAGGGGGAAGAATAGCAAGGACGGCTATATTATCCAGTTGGACTATACGGCTGTCAAGGAGCAGACGGCGGAGATACAGAAAGTCGGCGTAAACGTCAACCAGATAGCGAAGCGGGTCAATTCCACCGGGAACGCCTACAAAGAGGACTTAGAGGAAATAAAGGGGGCATTGGAAAAGATATGGCAGTTACAAAGATACACCCTGTCAAAACTACGCTGAATAAGGCGATAGATTATATCTGCAATCCCGACAAGACGGACAATCAGATTTTGATTTCCTCCTACGGCTGCTCGTATCAGACGGCAGATATTGAGTTTGGCTTTACGCTGTCAAAGGCACGGGACAAGGGGGACAACCTCGGACACCATTTGATACAGTCCTTTGCGCCCGGAGAGGTCAGCTATGAGGAAGCCCACCGCATAGGAAAGGAGCTTGCGGACAAGGTTCTCGGCGGCAGATATGAATATGTGTTGACTACCCACATAGACAAGGGGCATATCCATAACCACATCATATTTTGTGCGGTGGATTTCACGACACACCGCAAGTACGTTTCCAACAAGAAAAGCTATTACCAGATACGGAATGAGAGTGACAGGCTGTGTAAGGAACACGGATTGTCAGTCGTCACGCCGGGGCAGGACAAGGGAAAGAAATATGCGGAATGGGACGCTGAACGCAGGGGGACAAGTTGGAAAGCAAAGCTGAAAGCGTTGATTGACGATACAATCCCCAAAGCGAAAGATTTTGATGATTTCCTGCGGCTCATGGAAGCGGCGGGCTATGAGATAAATCGGGGCAAGTTCGTTTCGTTCCGTGCGCCGGGGCAGGAACGCTTTACCCGTTCTAAGACGCTTGGGGAAGCCTACACCGTGGAAGCCATAACGGAGAGGATTGCCGGGACGTACCGGGCGAAGCCGAAAGCGTTAAGGCAGGAAAAAGCGGGTATCTCCATGCTGATAGACATTCAGAACAGTATCAAGGCAGCGGAGAGCAAAGGCTATGAACAGTGGGCGAAGATACACAACTTGAAGCAGGCGGCAAAGACTTTGAATTTCCTAACGGAGCATGACATTTCAGAGTATGAGCAGTTGCAGGCGGCAAGGAACGGCGGGAAGCTGCCCGACTTCAAAAAGCTGCATACGGAGTACAAGGAGCTTACGGAGAAGAAAGACAAGCTGTATCAAGAGTACGGGAAGCTGAAAAAGAAAGTAAAGCAGTACGACACGATCAAGCAGGACGTAGATACTATTTTAAGGCAGGCAAGGCAGCCCGAAAAGGAACATAAAAAGGAACGCTAAAAGATTTTTCTGTCCAGTTGTGCTGTCAAAACGTGTTTTCGTGCAATCGGTATTAGACA